>CAZRXH010000067.1:14515-18582 GCA_964603995.1 uncultured Bacteroidota bacterium
AGGCCCATCATCTTGACCGCATCTTCTTTCAGGATCGCAATGGTCGAAGTGTCGGTATTGTACACCGAGTTCAAACCCTGAGGTTCCTGTGGGGGATCGCCGGTAAACGGGTCGCCGGGTTGCCACTTATGATCAGGATGTTGCGGACGTCCTTCTCCTGCCCAGCCCCAGAAGTTGGTACCGGCTATCGGTGCTCCCGCGGCTGCGCTATCGTACACGACATCGAAGATCTTCCTGAAATACATGTCTCTTGCGGTGGTCGGCGTCCCAGGGTCGTACTTCTCGTCATCCCTCGGAAGGCCAAACTCCTCCATAGTTATGGGCTTGTGCAGTTCGCGGGCGAGGTGGATCTGTAAGTCGATATATTTCTCGGCATTCGCGACAGTTCCTGAGTAGGTACCGGCAATATCCTTCGCATTGAACCATCCCCAGTTCTTTGGCCAAAGGTGGAAAGTGAGATAGTCAATGTATCGCGTCTTGAAGGCAGTCAGGAAAATCGTAGTATCCTGCAGCGTACCCACCGTTCCTTCGCTTCCGGTAGTCACAAGATGGTTCGGATCTATGATGTGCAGGTAGTGAGCGGTCGAGTCGATCCAGTGATAATATTCAGGCAGGAAGTGGTCGTTTCTCCCGGGTCGTGGCTCATTTGCAAGCTCCCACGCCATGATGGTCGGATCCTCATAATAATACAGTCCATCGTACTTGTTCTTCCTGTTGACAAGCGAGTAGACATAGTTATAGAACAGCGTCTGGGCTTTCTTGTTCTCATAGAAACTGGCTGAGTAGTCCATGAAGGGGCCGTAGCCAGCGGTGCTCGGATTGACTCCACCGCCGCCGTCTGCCCAATCATTGTATTGTGCCATCCCGCCGGACCATTCCCAATAGTTCGTAAGGAAAATGACGGCATGCATGTCGCGTTTGTGCATCTCGCTCAGAAGAAAATCGAGTCCGTCGAGGAGATGCTCATCGTAGACTCCAGGCTTGATCTGTATCGCCGGCTTCAATGAATTGGTTATGTATGACAGGTTGGATGCGCCGAGGATCCTGGGGTTCGTGATCCCGATTGACTTAAGATCATCAAGCTCCCTGACGAGCCGCGCCCTGTCACCGGTGTTTCCTTTGGAGCCTATATAGCAGCCGTACCAGAGGTTTGTGCCGGTGAAATAATATGGTCTGCCTTTATATTCAAATTGGGTTCCGTCCACCTTAATGAATTGCGGCGGCTGCCAGAAGAAGAGCGTCGAGCACGAACTCAAGAAGAGAGTCATCAGGATAAATGGGACTGCAGAAATAAGTCTGCGCATGTAGTACTCCATGGTTGGAATTGGTGGTGTTCGCCCGGCAGGATTGCCGAGACGGGGATGGCTTCGTCGTTGCGCGCAGCTGTCTCGCACAAGCTTTCTTAAATGACAAGTTATCCAAAGGTTTAGAAATTTAAAGAGTCGCAGAATTGGAAACAAAAGACCTGTGCACTCTCGGCCACTGAATGTCCACCTAATCTCATCTTGACGGCAGGCCATCAAAGACTGCCCTGATCGCTTTCACCAAAAGACTGGACTACTATTTCCCGCGAGAACGAACTTCAATCGATAATTGTCACCTGACGTTCGTGACTGCACTTCAGGCTATCGCTCGGCAACCAGTCCACCACTATATCCTATGAACTTATTCTTGGGCGTTCCGTTACCATCGACCTGAGGCCGTTCATAAAAGAAAGAGTTGAAACCTCTCAATTTTATCCTGGTTATCTGCTGCGGTATCGCTATTTCCGGGTACAGGACAAAGAAGCTGAGCAGTGCAAGGGCAATATCGACGAAGGCGCCTACGACTCTCACGAGTATCGAAGTGACGGCATTGATTATTGTGTTGAATGGAAACGGTACATTAGTATCCGCTTGAATGTTTCCTCCCCTCCTAGCTTCCAGTCTCACGCCGTTTGAGGGGACCAACTTCATTGTTATTTCGGGCCGGCCTTTCACGGAGATGGCCAGACTGCCACATTGCCACCTCCAGGAACAGTCGAGAAGCTTTTTGTGGCAGGCTTCGATCGCTCCTCCAAAATCGACACTTATTTTTCCGGTGAGAGACGCATCGGGGTTTATCGAGACAATAGGATCAAACAATCTCGCCCAATAACATGCTCTCCCCCTCACCAATCCGATGGTTATCCAATCTGTGCAGTCGTGTTTGGGCTTGGGTATAACTGCTCGAACGACGTTGTTAAAAAAATACTCATTGATCCCAAATGCGTATGCACCTTCAACAACACTCACGGAGCTTATCTTGACATCCGGGGCTTTCCCGAGTTCAACCAACTTCGCAGCCAGTTCGTTGAGATATGATTTTGTCTTAACAAATGACTCTTCAATTTCTGTTTCCGATTTGACCTCCAGTTCTTCAAGTGTCTTCGGCATCGAATCATTCTTGCTGATCATCTTGACGAGACCCCCAGCATTTTGAATATCCTCTTCCAGACTCACTTTGAATCTCATCATTTCCTTATCGAACATAGCTTGGTAAGTTTTCTCCGTCATGGCTGCGTCGATCCCGCTGCCGACAGTCAGGCAGTTCTGCGAAATGTTCAACAAGGAGGGAAGCATAGGTTCATCTTTTATCACCGGCACCGGCACTCTGATATTCCTGACCAACCGGGGCGTCTGCTCCGTAGCAAAAACGTTGAAGGCAATCACAAACAAGTCCGTAAACTTGTCCTCGCATTCATCCAACAACTTGCTCTCAGACTTGGGCAGTCTGCTTGTTTCGGTCCGTAATTCCTTGAGAAGAGAAGATGGATTGGGAACGTCGACCCTGACGACCGTCGGTATCATTGTAACGTAGTACCCATCCTGATCACTATTTAGGATCGCAAAAGCCTCGGCGAATACTTTCAGCGTCTTGAGTTGAAATCTCCAGCTTCCGCCACCAGTGATTCGCGGCCAAGTGAGACTGATATTTACTTCATCGCAATAGACCTGGATCTTGTTCGGCCCATCCTTCAGCGCTTCAAGTTCAGGCCCATCATGCTGAGAATCTAACTGATACCATCTCTCTCTGTTGACAAATTGTTCCGATATCTTCTGATCCTTGTAGGGTGGGAATTGTATTTGAATTGGCGAAGTTACGTCCAGGTTCACCGTGAATTCGCGCAAATCATTCTGGGTATTGAAGATCTTCTTGATCTCTCTGTGATAGATCCTGTTGTCAAGTTTGAAGTGTTGTTGAAGATAGTGGTTGATTCCATCCTCACTTACTGAAGCGATAACATCCACGTTCTGGGTACCCGCTTGACTGAGAACGCTGTTCCAAATATCCTGATATTTTGTTGCCATAATCTTAGCTCCCTGAAGTTTGTTATTTTGAAGTTATTGGTGTAACGATACTGGCGGGGAGCGCAAGTGACATATGCCCCCGCAATGAGTTCGTTGTGATAGTACGTACGGGCACCATGGAACTAATGGTCACGGCAATGCCTCCATGCACCGAACCGATTGCCGACACACGGGTATGGGATGGCAACGTCGATATACGACGACCTGACAATCCATTCCTTTCTTTTTTCAAACTGCGGAAAACGGAAAGCAACTATCGTTTCCTTGACATCCGCCTTGGGAAGGTACCTCAGCCCTCTGAGTCATCACCGCAACGGAAATTCAGCCAGCGCCCGACGAGTTGTCGATTTCCTAACAAGGCTGTTTGGACAGAAGTTCCAGAATGGTCGTCCGCAGAAGTTCATCCTTTGGAAGGAAAGTGGATGCAACTGGGAAAACAGCGCACGTGTTCACATCTCGCTCCCAAGCCGCACCGGTAACTTCAACGTCATGTGTAGCTTTCGCATGATTCATCGAAAGCCGCGGCCATTCTCGCCCGCTCGTCCCGACATGTTCCACCCGCAACTCCCGCCTCTCGCCCGAAAGCAGAAGGCCGCCAGCGGGTCCCACGAGATCCGCCTGTGGTCTGTAGAAATACACTCAGCTCGGCAATGCGCCGGCATCAAACCGAACTTCATAACTCCCCGGCTTCTCAACTTTGTTGGCTAATGTTTTGACTTCCCTGCCGGGCACATCTAA
>CAZRXH010000068.1:0-12811 GCA_964603995.1 uncultured Bacteroidota bacterium
ACTCCGATTATCGAACCTGCTCCATCGGTCGTGAAATGAATCAGGTTATCGGCCGTCGGGACTTCCCTGCCGAGCGAATCAACGACTGTGACCTTGATGACCGACGCGTCTTCTCCGTCTGCACGAATCGTATCACGATCAGGAGTAAGTTTTATGGCGAAAGGCTTGTTAGTCGTCTCCTCCTTCGTAATCAGGATCCTGGCCTTTCTCCAGCCGCGTGCCTCGAGCGTGCCGGGTTCGTAATCCACCGTCCACTCGAGATGCGAATCGCGTCTCATGACTTTCGTTCCGAGACTCTTTCCATTCAGCAGGAGCTCAACGCTGTCGCAGTTGCTGAAGCACCAAACATCAATCGGCTGTCCTTCCCTACCTTGCCAATTCCAGTGCGGGAAAATGTGCAGCACGTCTTTGTTGCTCCACCATGACTGGTAATAATAATAGTTGTTCTTCGGAAAGCCGCACACGTCCATGATACCGAAATTCGAATTTATGTCGGGCCACTTGTAGGGCGTTGGTTCGCCGCGGTAATCGAAGCCGGTCCAGACGAAGCCGCCGGCCAAATACTTGTGCTCGTCGTAGAATTTCCACCATTCCTCTGCCGTTGCGCCCCACGGTGGTGCATTGATATCGTAATCGCTGACATAACCCTTAGTTGAATCGTTCGCATATTCGCCGCGCGTGCTGACCGTGCTCGCAGTCTCAGTCCCGATCAGTGGTTGGTCGGGGTGGTCCAGGTGGTACTGCTCGATTACGTTGGTTCTGTAATTGAAACCCCGCACCGGGATGACGCTGTTGACGGCGTGATCGTACGCGGCAGCGTCGTTGGCCGCAAATGTGCAGGTTCTGGATGGATCTATCTTCCTCTGAATCCTTATCAGGCTTTTCGCGATCCTTACTCCAACCGGCGTGTCCTGCACACCCCATTCTTCATTCCCGATCGACCATATGATTACCGACGGATGATTTCTGTCCCGCCGGATCAGCCTCTCGAACTGAGAAATGTATTCAGGTGAACTATTAAGCAGCCTGTTTTCATCCATGACGAGCATGCCGAGTTTGTCGCACACATCTAAAAGCGCCGGCGTTGGTGGATTGTGACTCGTCCTCCACGCGTTTGAACCCATTTCTTTTAACTTCTTTACTCTGAAATACTGTAACCCGTCCGGCAAGGCCGTGCCGATTCCGGCGAAGTCCTGATGATTGCACGTGCCTTTTATCTCAACGCGCTTACCGTTGAGGAAGAAGCCATCGTTCTTGTCCCAGCGAATCGTCCTGATACCAAAACTCGTCTTCACTCTGTCCACAACCTTGCCGCCCGACTTCACAACGGAGAGAAGTTCATACAGATACGGATGGTTAGGCGACCATAATTGGGGACGGTCGACCATGATAGTCTGGAGGAATTTCTTTTCCCCGTACGGATTCAGAATAATTTTACGGGTTGCGCCACTGGCCACTATCTTTCCGTTGCCGTTCAAGATGAAAGATGCAACTTCGGCTTTGCTCACAGATTCCTCTCTGTTGCTAACCTTAGTCTCCACCGCAAGAGTTGCCATGTTGCCGCGGACAGATGTCGTCCTGACGTAAGTCCCATAAATCGGGATGTACAGTGGCGCTGTTTCAATCAGCCACACATGCCTGTAAATCCCTGCACCTTCATAGAACCAGCCTTCGTAGTTCGTCGCATTCACACGTACCACGAGAATGTTTTTCTTGCCGTAATGAACGAAGTTCGTGACATCGAAGAAGAATTCGGAGTATCCGCTCAGATTCCTTCCGACGAAATTGCCGTTCAGCCAGACCATACAGTCTCTGAACACGCCGTCGAATTTTATCGTGATCCTGTTTCCAAGCGCTTCCTCCGGAACCGTGAACGTCTTCCTGTACCAGCCAATTGACGTCGCAGGGAATTCTCCTCCAAGAGGCTTGTATCCATGCCCCATCACCGCGAAATCATTCACGTTGACAAACGGAAGATAGACCGCCCAGTCGTGCGGCAAATTGACAGTCTCCCATGAACTGTCATTGAAGTCCGGCCTTGTCGGTAACGGTCCGATACCCTCCTTTGCAAACAACTCACCCGATCCGTAACCGAAGTCTTCTTTCGGATCTGCCGAATTTCCAAAATGAAATTTCCAGCCGTAATCCATGAGAAGCTTCTGTCGTGCGATCGGGGCGTTCAGTTCGGCTACCCCGGAGCTATTTTTCTGGGCTGGGAAAGCTGGGAGTAGTCCGATCGAGAGTACGGCTATTGCCGCGCAAATCTGACGAAGCATTTCATCACTCCAAAAGTTTTGTTTGTCCAACATTGAACCGCTTCTCGGCAGTGTCATCAAGTTTGTCCAGCTCTGACATGGAACGGATGTCGATTCACTTGAGCAAAACGATCTTCTTCATCGCGAGATAATTCCCGGACCCGGTAGGATCCACTCCGCTTGCGACTAGTCTGCAAAAATACACTCCGCTTGCGGCATCGTTCGCAGACCAGGTCAGACTGTGATTGCCTTCGTTCTCATAACCCGATACGAGTCGTGTTACTTCCTGACCAAGCACATTATAAATTGTGATCGATACGTTTGAACGGGTCGGAAGCTGGTACTCGATAGTTGCGTTCGGGTTGAAAGGATTAGGATAAATGAAAAAGCCATAACCGGGAATCGTCTTTGTCTCTTTCACCGGGGTAGCATCCTTGCCCAGGAAAGCATCCATGGCAACCGTAGGCTCTTCAGTCTTGGGATCCCATGCTCCCATTTGATAACCCTGCCAGTTGTAACACTCCGGCTCCCAGTAAAAGACGCCAAGGCCGCCCACCGATTTTGTTTTTGCAATCAGATCAAGCAGGTAGTGATTCGCGTCGATCGGCTGATTGTAAAGGTAGCCTGCTTCCACCACCATCACCTTCGTATTATACCTGGAAATCATATCTTTCATAGTTATGAGCGCCAAGCTATCATCGACGGCCCACGGCAAATTTGCCCAAAATGGGTACACCGACATTCCGATTATGTTCCACCTTGCTCCGTTGCTTTTCAGACCGTCGAACATCCACCTGTACATCGAATCGTCATTCCCGTTCGACAGATGAACAATCACTTGCGTGGTGCTATCAACCGCCTTGACAGCAGCGTATCCGGTGTCGATCATTTTCGCGAAGTTATCCATGTGATTTTGGGCATTCCCGAGCGGCCACATCATTCCGTTATTGGTTTCATTTCCAATCTGCACCCATTTGGGCACAATGCCGTTTAATTTGAGTGTATCCATTACACCGTAAATGTAATTGTAGAGATCCGTCAGCAGCTGGGGAAGCGAGTCGTTCGCCCATGCCGCCGGTATGGTCTGGTGCCCAGGATCGGCCCACGTGTCGCTGCAATGAAAATCTATGAGCACATTGAATCCCATACTGTCTGCGCGATGGGCCAGGCTGGTAACGTACTGCGTATTGCAGTAACCGCCTTTCGGATTGACCCAGGCCCTTATCCGGATCGCGTTGATTCCTTCTTCCTTCAATATATCCAGACAATTCATCTTTGTTCCGGAATGATCTTTGAACACATATCCCGCCGCTTCCATCTGCGGCAGCCAGCTGACATCGGCGCCATTTGCAAATTGCGCCCTGATGTCCGGAGGTTGGAAGAGGAAGAAGCACGAGAGGACTAACATCCAGTACGGCTTCATCGATGGCACGGAAAGACTAAGCACTGCTGTTCTTATCCCTTTCGAAGCCGATCGCTCATTCATCAAATAGTTTTCCATGTTCTGGCCTCTCAATAGTCTCTGATTATTTTCTTAATATGCCGAGCTCTTGACCGTCATCGGGGCATTCGCTGGTTTGCAAGAAACAATTTCAATTACAGCGCCCTCCAGGTTCTTGGAGACTGCGGTCAGACGGATCGTGCCCGGTTTCCGGGTCGACTGGATTACGGCCAGTGCGAGTCCATTAAACGCTCTCCGCTCGGGACTCTTCATCGGAGTTGTGTCCACAGGGTCGCCGTTATCGGTACCTGCCAACTTACCTTCTCCTTCGACTTTGAATTCAATAAGGTTGTCCGCGGTCGGAACTACCCAGCCATGCCTGTCAACTATCTCCACTTTGACATCTGCTATATCTTCCCCATCTGCGTTAATCTTAGTTCTGTCCGCAGACAGCCGGATGGCGTAAGGCTCGGACGTCGTGTGTATTTCCTCAGTCACGATCTGGCCATGCCACCTGCCGACGGCTTTCAGTGTACCTGGCTCGTAGGGTACGTCCCACGAGAAGTGGAGGTCCGATGTGGTCGGGAAGACGAACGGATGCGCGTATTTGTACCATGCTCCGGCGTGGCCTTGCTGTGGAAATACGTACGACTTCATCCCGTACGACTTTCCGTTCAGAAAAAGCTGAACGCTGTCGCAATTCGTATATGCAATTACGGGAATGACATCTCCTTCGTGGCCGGCCCAGTTCCAATGCGGGAGAAGATGCAACACCGGTTTATCTGTCCATTGGCTCTGGTAGAAATAATAGCTGTCCTTCGGGAAACCGCAGAGATCTATCACGCCGGAGCTCGAGCTCTTGGCCGGCCAGCGGGCTTCACCGAGATAATCTATGCCGGTCCACATGAAGTCGCCGATAACATAATCGTGGAGCGATTCAAACTCCCACAATTGTTCGGCCTCGATCATATTTGTTCTGTAGTTTAAAAAGTTGGCATACGGATTGGCGTTCGTGTCCCACGGCATCGTATAATTTCCCCGAATACTCGGGATGGAGACGCTTTCGGTCCCGATCATCTTCCAATCTGGATAATCATGCCTGTCGATGCTGTAGTACAACTCTCTGCGTTTGCCCCAACGATCGACATAGTTATATCCCACTATATCCTGCATCTCGAGGAAACCGAGTTTTGCAGGATAAGTAGGATCGGCGATATGGTCGTTAGCGACCGTCACCGGCCTTGTCGGATCTTCTTTGTGGAACGTGTCCATCAATTCCTTTAATATGGCCATTCCGGAATCGGTTCCCTGTTCCGGCACTTCGTTACCAGCGCTCCATATTACGACGGATGGGTGGTTGCGGTCACGGCGTATCATGGATAGCAAGTCAGATTTCCAGTTATCCTTGAAATAGATATGGTAGCCGTACTTGACCTGGCTTTTGGCAATCGTCCATTCATCGAAGGCCTCGTCCATCACGAGGAAGCCCATCTTATCACAAAGCTTCAGGAACTCCGGCGTCGGAGGATTGTGCGCTGTCCGGATGGCATTGCAGCCCATAGCCTTCAGGAGTTTTAAGCGCCTCACCCATGCCTGCACGGGGACTGCGACTCCGAGACAACCCGCATCAGGATGAAGACACACTCCGTGCATCTTCACATGCTTCCCGTTCAGAAGAAACCCCCTGTCCTTGTCGTATTCGATCTTACGAATCCCGAAAGGCGAGAGGAGGCTGTCGATGACATGTGTTCCATCAAGCAATATCGATTTCATCGTATACATCGACGGCGTCTCTATCGACCAGAGGGACGGGGAGACCACCTTTAACGTTTGCTCCGCTTTGGTTCTGCCTGATGGCGCGACCGGGACCGGAGTCTCGACAGTCGCCACCACTTTGCCAGACCCATCCACAACCGATGAGCGTAGCTCGATATTCCCGGCAGTCGATGACCTGTTATAGATAGTTGTACGCACTACGACTGTCGCGGAAGCCGAGTCGACTTCAGGCGTCGTAATGTACGTCCCCCATTGGGCGATGTGGATCGGACCTGCAATGTTCAGCCAGACGTTGCGATAAATTCCTGAGCCGGAATACCAACGGCTGTTCGGCTGGAGCGAGTTATCGACTCGCACGGCAATCACGTTTGCACCTTGCTTAATGTAGGGCGTAAGATCGTAATAGAAGCTCGTATAGCCGTAAGGATGATTGCCCAGAAGATGCCCGTTTATCCAGACATCGCTGTTCATGTATACGCCTTCGAACTCGATCCAGCAGTCCTTCCCTTTCCGAAAAGTCGGCAGGACGAAATGGTTGCGATACCAGCCGATTCCCGTGGGGAGATAACCTCCCGTCCCGCCAGTGGCTGCGTCTTTGTTAAACTTGCCTTCGATGCTCCAATCGTACGGGACATCGACAGTCTTCCATCTGCTGTCATTGAAGTCCGGCTTCTCCGCGCCTTTCATGTCGCCGTTCATGAATTTCCAGTCGTAATTCATCAATAAATGCTGCCGGACCGGCGGGCCGGCGCAAAACGCCCTGACAGCCAGCAATTGAACCAGCGTCATGGTCAATATGAATAAATGTGCTCTCATAGTCTGGTTTCGAGAATCCCCCGCGCCTCGTGGGAAAATCTGAGACAATTCATTCCGGCTCCTTACCGCTACGACGGACCTTCTGGGCATCAAGGCGTGTCTCGCACTCGGCTTGCAGGCGAGAGAATGCCTCTAAATGTGATTCTGAGCTTCGTAAGAAATCATGAGCATCAATATAGGGCCGCCTGCAGCCCGTGAGAGGCTGCAGGCAGGACTCATGTTACTTAAGGAGAAGCATCTTTTTGGTGATCGAGGTCGCTCCCTGGCGAAGCGTGTAGAAATAAACACCGCTCGCGAACTGGTCCATGTTCACGTTGTAAGTATATTCGCCTGCCGGCCTGTTGCCCTGGTCAACGACCTGAACAACCTGCCCAAGTACATTGTAAATCGTCAGGCTCATCGCACCGCCATGTGCCAGACTGACTTTTATGTCGGTGGACGGATTGAATGGATTCGGATAGTTTTGACTCAAGCTGAACGTTGTGGGTATCACGTTTGGAGTCTGATGCACTGAGAGATATTCAGGAAACCAGTTGAGGTCGCCCAACGGCTTGCCGTCATCGCCGACTAACGAAGCAGAGTATTTCAGGTTTTCAGGCACCGGATAACCTTGAATTGTTGCCCAATCACTCGGCACACCATCCCAAGTGGGAGGATCATACAAAGGATACACGTAGGGCCGAACTCCATTACCCGATCCGCCGTGAGCCCAACATGTATCAACAAATGCAGCCATGTTACCCGCCGCCAACTGGACGAGAGCGGAATTGAATCCCGGGTCAACGCTATCATTATTTGTCACCGTGACGTAGGGCCATGTCGTCTTGTCCGTCAGAATACCCGCCTGTGCGTTTATGAAGTCCGGCGGACGAAGCGGAACGTACGGCGTGTCGACCATAGCGGCATTAAGTTGTGCCCAATTGTCCGTTATCTGCTTCGGCCAGAAATAAGCATTGTTTGTAATTGTGATGTGCCTGTCAGCTTCCGTCAGGTTGTAGGGGGACGACTTCAGTGTGGTTAACGAGTCTAACGGTATCAACGAGGATCCCCAACTACCGAGAGTATTGTTGTACCAAGAGACCGGGTAGGCTGCTGAAGATACGCCGAAAAATATGTTATTCTTTATGATTGCGTTGGTCATTTGGTACAAGTCGAAGACTCCTCCTTGCCCTGTCATAAAAATAGTGTTGTGCTCGAAGTCAAGGTATCTGCAACCGTATCCCGATGAGCCGAGAATGTAACCGCCAGTAAGAAAGAAAGTGTTGTTCTTGAATACTGCAGTATCGCACGGGTAATTACCCGGGTCGACCCATGCGAAGCCGGGATTCTGTGGATTGTCGTCCTGGTTGTTCCTGAATTCGCAATTCGTTACGTAGAAGCTGTTGTGATCGTGGTTCCAGGTGTCAAAAAGGTTTGGAGTACCTGCACCGGAAATATTCTCAAGAATGCAGCGGTCAAAAACGAATACATTACTATCGCCGGACGGAGAAACAAAACGTCCTGTAAAAGCTGCGGTGTCGGTCCGAGTGCCTAAGAAGTATATGCCTTTTAGTGAGAGAGTATCGTTGCCCTGAGGACCGAAGAAATAGCCCGGGGAGGAGTTGTCGCTGGCGATGGAAGGCGCGACTACCGGTGGATGACCTGTGGTCGGATTTATGTACCCGACAAGATTAACGCTTCCTTTCGCCGTTATCGGTGCAGTAATCCAATAGACGGTATCTATGCTACCGGTTGGTTTCAGTAGAAAGACCGTATTTGGTTTAACGAAGCCGCTCGAAGTAGTATCCGAGTTTATGAAATTGTTGAGGTTGCCCGGCGGCAATGCTGATACGACGACGGTATCGGCGCTTGGGGCAGCAAACGATGCTGTTGGCGCCGTTGCGAGTGACACAACAGCAGCCAAAAGCAACAACTTGATAGCTGATTTCATGATCAACATCCTTTCTTTTGATGGTTATAAACTTTAGAACTAAGACTCGGCAACGCCGTTTGACGAAGCGATCACCGCGCCACATCAGGAGTCAATTTCTTGACCGCAGCCCAGTACTATGTTAACGTTCTTCTCATAATGGCTCTTCCTCCTCTGCGAGTTTAGCGTTAGTGAATCATCACAGCGTCCAGCGAAGACCCAAATCAGCCGTCAGGCCATAGTCAGATTCCGATTGCGGAAAACCTGAACCCCTCACGACATATATATCGTTCGCGCTGTTGAGATTGTATAAATCAAGATACACTTGAGTGTTGAACCAGGGCAAACCTTGCTTCACGACGAGGTCCCATCGAACGTACTTTATCTTGTCAGAGCGGAGTGAATTATAGAACTGTGTACTATTGCTATAGACCTGCGATTGGTAAATCATGGACGTTAAAATCGAAAACTGCCCATAATCATATCCAAGTGAAAGGTTAACAACGTCGTTTGGCTGCTGTAGAAGTCTGTCGACGTAGAAGGTATCTACATGTATAGTCGGATACGGATAGACTGTAGAATGTACCGTATTACTGAAAGGATACTTTGCACTGGAAAATATGTGAGTGTAATTAACGTTGAGAACCAATCCGCTCAGAGGTCCGGGAAGGTACCAGAAATGTGTCTGCCACTCAGCTTCAATTCCCCACAGATCAACAGGGTATGGATTGTTGATGTATGTAGTGAGTGAAAATGTCTTTGTGTTGCTCGGAACGCCCGGATAGTCGGAAGGATTGACTATATATGTGCCTTGCTGGAAAATCAGGTTGTCGATACGCTTCAGAAACGGAGCGACCGCTAATAAGCCGATGGAGTTGTCATAAGCGGCGACCTGGAGATCGTAGTTATGTGAATACGCAGGCGTTAGAGCATAATTGTTCCAGACTACAAAGTGACCGGTGTTGCTGGAAACATCCTCTCTCGGTACTATTTGGCTGAAATCCGGGTATGCCAGTGTAGTAGTATATGAACCCCGGACACTCAGCCACAGAAAAGGATCGTACTTCAAACTGACATCCGGCAGCAAATATCCGTGGTACTCATCTTTTGTTACCCAAGTGTGCGGAAGCGTGCTCGGGTACGGATTAGTGGCATCTGCATCGCCGATGAACTGAGGCGCAGTATAGGAAGTCTTAAGTCCCTGGTATCTGACGCCGCCGATGATAGTCACTTGAGAGCCGAGATTGATAGTCGCCATGAGATATTCGGCACTCCTGAATTCATTTCCATAGTAGTCACTCGCTATGCTGCCATAAACGTCCGGGAGGTAATCAGGGACTGTTTCCGGTGTCGTCGTTTGAGCGCCCAACGTCTTCAATTCGTTAATTATTGTACCAATAACGCCCGCATTTACTCCTGAAAACATCGCATACTCACCGTTGAGGAATTTCCCAAAATCCATATTTGGATTATAGAATCCGGTAATCGGGAACCTCTGCGCGCCGGTAGGATCAAGATTATACGGTGGTTGTGCCAACCACGAGAGGGAGTCAACAAGCTGTTGCCGGCGCCCGGCGGCATTACCGCCATATAAACTGCCGAAGCCGTCATCGAAATTATAATAGCGCGTGGTGTAACGATATAGCGCTCCAGCCTTCAATGCGATCGAGACTTCGTCCGACAAATTGAAATTCCTTTCGAGGTCGATTGACCCTTGAATGTTGTTCTGCTTGTTGTAGCTCCTCCATGTTGAGTTTCCCGACCAGAACATATTGTCCAGGTTTATCAAATTCTGAGCTGCCTTGGCTATTTGTACGGGACTTTGGTTATTCGGGATGTTAACTGTCCCTGCTGAGAGCTGTTGAAATGTCAGTCTCCAGGCGTCGGGAGTGAGGTTATCGGAGTATGAATTAGAAAGCTTCACATCCACCTTGATCGAACTGAGAGTTTGCTCATATTCCAGGATGTTCGTCACCAGATTGAGCGAATTTGATGACATTTGAGTCCCGAATTGTATGTCATTGCCTGAGGTCCCAAGATCGTAAGTCTGATCGTGAGTTTCGGTCGTTTGGTTGCCGTGACTGAACAAATTGACAAGATCTATCTTGCCGTTCGGCAATTTGTAGTCCAATGTCAAAGTTCCATCATATCGCCGCTCTATGTTGGGCACAAACGAGAGATTCAAACTGCCCAGAACTATTGAGTCTGGATTGTCTTGCTTGTTAGGTTGATAGTAGGTTCCTCCGAGTTGGTCTGAAGTGAGGGTCTGGCGTTGAGCGATTCCCTGTATGAATATTCCGAAACGATTATCGAGAAATCTTTTCTCTGCACTTGCAACAAACTTGTAATCGTTGTAGGTGCTCATGAGATCGTTGTATGCTCCCTGCGCAAGGAGGGAAAACTTAGGAGCACCGTTCGGTGTTGCTTTCGCTTCCCTGAGGTTGAAGTTCACTGTACCACCAAGAACTGCGGCATCCATATCGGGTGTGACTGTCTTGTAAACTTCAATACCTTCCAGTGAGTTCGATGAGATCATACTGACATCCACCGCACGGCCGCCCGGAGTGTTTGTAGGCGTAGCATAAGCACCGCCGACATCAATGGTGCCGGCAAAGTTCGCGGGCATCGCCACCCCGTCGACCGTTATCGTATTGTATTGAGGTTGAAGCCCGCGGATCACTATTTGTGTGGCTTCACCTCCATTTCTAACCAGTGAAACACCGGGGAGTCTGCCGACCGACTCTGCCGCGTTCGCGTCCGGAAGCGCCTGGATGCGTGCCGACGAGACAACGTTCACCTCTTTGCTTGAAGTCAGCTGCTGGTTGATGGCCGCATTTTGGCCGCTCGCCTGGGCGGTGATGACCACTTCTTTCGCCGTGACACCGACTGCCTCGAGCTTCACGTTCATCTGGAGGTGTTCATTCTCCTTGACTTCTATCTTGATTGTTTGCCCCTTGTAGCCAATGTACGACGCCTTCAATGAATATGATCCGGCGGGGACGTTCGATATAGTGTAGATCCCATTCAGGTCAGTAGCTGCACCCATCGAGGTCCCTTCAAGTTGAAGGGTGACACCTGGCAGCGGTTCGCCAGTGCTTACATCTGTTACTTTGCCTTCAATCCTGCCGGTAGCGCTCCAGGCCGACTGAGACGCAATCATGACCATCAAGATCACGAGAAGAACCGCATATACTTTTTGTAGCATTTTTCTTTCTACCTCCATCCTACAATTAGGGATTACTTTATGGATTACTTGACAAGTTTCAGCACGCTCATGAGAATGCCGTGGGAAAACATTCATCACTGATTCACCTGATCGGAACTCTGCCATCATCGACCTGCAGACTTGAGATAGTCAGGCGTTAATATTGAAGCTTCCAGAGCATACAAGCGAACAGATTCTCAAGAAGATCAACTCCTTCCCTCTTTGAGGTTTTCGTCACACAGAAATCAGAAGCACAACTGCCACATCTACACCATTCATCGATTTGCGGCAGGCACAAGGAGGAAAAGTCTTCATATTTCTTTAGTGATTGAATCCCATTATTCGGTAAAACGATTTTAGACATGCTTCGGAAAGAACGGCTGACGCTATGATCCGAAGGACAATCGGGCCTAGCTTTGATTGAGATCGAGCAACCCCTTGCCAAGAAAACTTATCGAGGAAGCGCTTAGAAAGGCGGATGTACATGAAGGATTTTGTGAAGGCAGGTCGTAGCCAGACTCTCAAATCACATCTCCTTTTATCGGTGCCAGCATTATGTTAGCGCTAACATGGTGGACAAAATTAGTGATAGGAGATACAAATGTCAAGAGACGCCGAGATATTTTTCTCGCGCTGCATTGTCCAAACGACGGACAAAATTCAGGACTACACGACGCAGTACGAAGGCCATCTTGAGACGGGTACCCGAAAGTAGGGCGGTGCATGCCCTCCTCCGTCACGTACTCTTGCCATGCCGAAAATGGCCACGCTTCTACGTTGCCGATTATTATCCGTTCTGATCGATTTCGGAATAATGCGGAGAAGCCATCCGGTTCCGAAGCCCCACCCAAGCCTCCTCTCACAATGAATGAGAGAGGAAACCAGATAGGGTGATACTGCCAGTCACCTAGGGAGAAGCATCTCTCTGACTGGACAAGCTTATCGTCGATCCTTTGTTGACGAAGGAACAATCCAACTATCGTAATCGGCATTCGCGCCAAATGAGTCTGTGCAACTTCCATAACGAATCGTGACGCAGTCTCTCGCGGAACCGAAAGGCATCCGGGAGGCGCTATTTAATCGACTTATTTTCTCCGCCATCGCCCGCGCGAGCCCGGACGTTCTCGACAACAGGAATCAGATGAGACCGTACGGAAGTCACCGTCACCGTTGAGGACTTCAGGCCCTCTCCAAATGCTGTGAGATTTATCTTCCCTGGATGGCGATCCGAGAGTATGATCACTTCGCATTTCCCGTTAAAAAGCTTCCTCTGATATTTTCCGTCGAGGTATTTGTCGGGCTCATGGCTGCTGGGGTTTCCGTTTCCCACGCCGATAATCTTACCGGCCCCCTCGAGCCAGAAGTGGATCAGGTTATCCGCAGTCGGCACTTCCCGGTTCTTCGAATCG
>CAZRXH010000068.1:12911-18070 GCA_964603995.1 uncultured Bacteroidota bacterium
CCGGCCCAATCCCAGTGCGGGAATATGTGCAGCACCGGCTCGTCTGTCCACCATGATTTGTAGTAATAGTAGTTATTCTTCGGGAAGCCGCAGATATCCATTATGCCGAAGTTTGAGTTTATGTCCGGCCAGCCGTACGGCGTCGGTTCTCCTCTATAGTCGAAGCCCGTCCAGATAAAAGCACCGGCTAGGAACGATCTCTCCGCATAGATTTTCCAGGCGCGCTCCGCCGTTGCGCCCCACCAGGGATAATTGACATCGTAGTCCGTCACATATCCTTTGGACGTGTCTGTTTGATAAACACCGCGCGTGCAGTAGGCGCTCGACTCTTCGGTTCCCCACATGGGCTGGTCGGGGTGCTCCCGATGATACTTGTCGTAATCCTTCACCCGCTCTATGTAGTTCTCGCCGCGGATATCGACGACGCTGTTGACTCCCTCGTACCAGTCGCCGTTGTCCGCCGCCGCCGTGCAGAGCCTTGACGGATCGTACTTCCTCTGGATCCGCTTGAGAGTCCGAGCAACCCTGGCGCTGATCGGAGAGCTTTCGATGGCAAACTCTTCGTTCCCGATCGACCAGGCTATCACGGATGGATGGTTCCTGTCGCGAAGGATCAGATCCTTGAGTTGATCAGTTATCTGCGGCGTGCTTCCCATCAGCCTGTTCTCATCCAGGACGAGCATCCCGACGCTGTCGCAAACGTCGAGCAGCTCTGGAGTCGGAGGGTTATGGCTCGTCCTGTAAGCATTCGCTCCCATCTCTTTCAGCTTCATGATCCTGAAGTACTGCAGCCCGTCCGGCAGCGCCGTACCTACTCCCGCATGGTCCTGGTGGCAGCAGACTCCCTGTAACTCGACATGCTTTCCATTGAGAAAGAACCCCTTATCCTTGTCGAATCGTATCGTCCGGATTCCTATTTTCGTCTCGACTTTGTCGACAATATCACTCCCGGACTCGACTAGCTGGACCACGCGGTACAGATATGGACTATCCAGCGACCAGAGATGCGGATCGGCCACCTCGATTTTTTGCTCGAACGATTTCTCTTCGTGTTGATACAACCGGGAGACATCCGACGCACTTCTGCCCACCTCTTCACCGTTAGCATTGAGAAGGACGGAAATCAGCCGGCAATCTTTGTCCGAATATTCTTCGTTGTAAACGGTCGTCTGTATGGTGACGTCCGCCGACCTGTCGCCGACCATAGACGTGATATAAGTGCCGTAGAGAGGTATATGAAGGGGAGAATACTCGAGCAGCCAGACGTGGCGATAAATCCCGGCCCCCTCATAGAACCAACCTTCAGCCTGCGTCGCGTTCACCCGGACGACGAGTACGTTCTCACCTCCGTAATGGACGTAGTCGGTAACATCATAGTGGAATTCACTATATCCGCTTAGATGCTCTCCGAGAAAGAAACCGTTGAACCACACTTTGCAGTCGCGGAAAACACCGTCGAACTTGACGGCGATCCTCTTCCCTTCGGCGGTAGTCGGAACGGTGAAGGTCCGCCTGTACCAGCCTATTGACGTGGCCGGGAATTGCCTCCCGAGCGGCTTGAATCCGTGGTCTTGCACCGTTTTATCCTTCACGTCCACGAACGGCAATTCGACCGCCCAGTCATGCGGGAGATCGACCGTTCGCCATGTTGAATCGTTGAAGTCAGGCCGGGCCGGGCCGCTTGCCACACCGGCTTTTGAAAAGGACTCCGCTATACCGTAGCCGAAATCCTTCTCCGGCGACGCGGCATCACCGAGATGAAACTTCCACCCGAAATCGAGCAGCAGCGATTCGCGGGGCGACTGTTGGTCTTGGTTGATGCTGTCAGCTGAGGCAGCGGGGGCACAACGTGCACTCGACAGCCAGAACATGAATACACAGATGAAGATGCTGGAACGGCGTAACATTTTATTCACCTCCTGAGTTTTCCCTGCTTCGTTGCCCGGTTCCGCGGGGAGGAACCGTCTTCTTCCCATGACCGGGGCATTTCCGGGTTGTAACAGCCGAAAGATCCGGTACAGCTTCGCCATCTCAGCCACAGCCTGCATGGCGTTATATCAAACTGCCAGGCTCTCTCTTCGGACGAGCCTGCGGGACGGTTCCGGACTTCAGTACTTCCTGAAGGGACGACCAACACGCAAACAAACGATCGCCATGGCGACCGATAAAGGTGGTCGTTCATTCAGGATCGTGCAGCTCGCAGACGATTTCGCGTTCATGGCTCTTCTCAATTGGAAACGACGGGACAGCGATAATAGATTGAATTACCGATTGGCTTACCGATCAATGCAGGCGCTAATGTATTTCCTAAGAATCCGGCCGGAATGATTTCGGGCAGGAGGGGATTTAGGATAATCGACGGGACGGCAGCGGCGGCATTTTTCAGGCAGCCGACAACCTGCCGTACTTCGCGCCGGGCATGCACCGACCGTTTCAGTGCCGCGGCAACAGGGGCAACCACCGATGAACAGAGTAAAGAAACCGTCAATATGCTCCTCCATTTTTTCGGACGACGCTATGTTAGCGCTAACATGAGAAGGAAAGATAATTGCCGCAAATGCGAATGTCAAGAGATTTTCCAAGTGAACGTGACAATTCTCGGTCGGTATATTTGACAAAGTCACTGATATAATCAGAGATGCCGAGATTATCCGGTTCAACGACCGGACAGCTGGATTTCCTCTATGACTGTTTCAACGGACTGAAGACGGTAAACGACGGCGACGTTACCGGAGATTTATACTGGGATCCTATCATGATAGCCGTTCCGGGAGTTGGATGGGAACTGGGTCAGCCAAATGTGGTCTCGAACACGACTCTGTTTGATTTCAATGGGAACCCCTCCTTTCGTTGAAGGCATTCAAATACAACAACCAGGTAATGCGATGGGAAGGTATCGTCTGCCGCGCGGCAACCGACCGGACTCCTGAAGCATGCCATTGAATCATAAAACAGTCGATCGAACATATGTCCGGAAAGGGCGAGACGCAGAAGATATTACATCGATCGTATGATTCACGAAACAGGCCGGGTCGAACCGGGAATTGCCCGCAATGGTCGAATAGTGCGTCTCATTCGCGTAGAACGCGCCAAATGGCCGTTCACGTTAGCACATCAACTTTACTTCCGGTAGCGGCTCAATTTGGTTTGAGTCTCATGGAGGAGAAATTCGGACCGCCGGGAACGCCACAAGCCGCAAAGAGATGCATAAACAATGTCAGGCTCGCCTAAGCTCGAGGGCCGTCGGCGAGCAGGCGGGCGACCACAGCAGTCTGAAAGGCTCCCCGGATTTTGCAGAAATTTGAAATTGAGCCCCGGCCTTATTCCTCACGATAGATATTTGAGAATGAATTGTTAACTTGTGTTAAGAAACGGGCCGGAGTTTAACATTTCTGCAGGAAGGCCAAATGAAAAACAAGAAGAATTCGGGAAACATTTCAAGGCGGATTACAGCCGAGGCTATCGCCGCGAAGCTGGGCGTCTCGGCGATGACCGTGTCCCGGGCGCTAAACGGGCGACCGAACGTCGACAGGAAGACGCGCGAACGAGTCCTGAACGCTGCCAGGAAGTACGGTTACACTCCGAACCACATCGCGCGCAGCCTGGCTCTCAGGAAGACACAGACCATCGGTGTAGTGGTACCCGAGATAAGCCACTCGTTCTTTCCGGAGGTCATACGCGGTATCGAGGATGCTGTTTACGCAGCCGGCTATCACCTGATACTTACAAACACGGCGGAGGACGACAGCCGTGAGCTGGATGCAATAATGACGCTCCAGTCGAAACGAGTCGACGGACTCCTAATCTCCACTGCCCAGACCGTGACGGATCACTCGGCATACGAAGAGACCATCCGTCAGGGAGTACCGATAGTCTTCTTCGACAGGGTCGTTCAGAATATAGGCGCAACATGTGTGAGCATCGATGACGAAGACTGTTGCTCGCGGATTACCGAGCATCTGATTGGACACGGCTACACCGCTATCGCACATCTCAGCGGTCCGTCTACAGTATCCATTGGGAAAGGACGATTGAAAGGATACAAGAAAGCTCTTGCCAGGCACGGCATGAAGATAAGGCCCGAGCTGATTGTCGAATCAGGCTTTCACGAGAAGGGCGGCTACGTGGCGATGGAGACACTGCTTCAACTTCCCGCCCGGGAAAGGCCTGATGCCGTTGTCGCTGTAAATGATCCCGCCGCGTTCGGAGCAATAAAAGCGATTCAGGAGCACCGGCTCCGCATCCCGCAGGACATCGCGATTGTCGGAATGACCGACGACATACGCGCCGAGCTTGCGCTAAGCCCTCTTACAACCATAAGGCAGCCTGCGTATGAGATAGGCAAGTCCGCGGCGAGGGCTCTCATCGAAGAGATCGAGGAGAAGGAGAAGCCCGGGAGGAAAATCACAGTTCAAACCGAACTTGCGGTCAGAAAATCGTGCGGCTGCTTATGAGGCACTCCAAGGTACCTACCCCTGATTCAGATCCATGATCAGGGCATTTGGAATTTCAGTGGGCCTTGAGGGACTTCTCCTGCTGAAGGCATCACTTTGTGAGAAGGAGTCACCTACTGAGACCCCCCGACCCGCCGATTATGAGTCGGCTTAAGTGCCACGATCCTCTCGCGATCATGGCACAGTTGGCTGGATCCCTGGACGCTGATTCATTCTTCCCTGCCTAACCTGCGTAGCCTATGGGTTTCCACCGCTTCCCTTCAAAAGGTCTTAGTGTTCATTTCGCAAAAGGGATACACCTGATCGATCATCTGCTCGACACCTCCTCCCTGCGACCTGATTGAAATTACAGCACGCTAAGGTAACCGTATGGAGCGATGAAAGACCGAAATATGGTCTACCGGTACGCTGCGTTCTATTCAACTGAAGAAGACAGGTTATTATTGGAAGAAAGCATTTTTGTGAAAATCGAATAGTCTGGACCGTGTCCCGTGAGCTCACAGAAATGCGCACCCTTAAACAATTCCAGGAAAGTCACTGAGATTGGAAATGACCGGACTGAAATGACGCCAGTAACTTCCTTGCTTCAACTCCCTTGTAGAAATTCTGGTGGCAATACGAGCATTGGTCCATGTTTGGCTTGTTCAATTGTGCCTTCATTTTCCGGTGACATCCGATGCAATTCTTGTGCATCACGTCGAAATA
>CAZRXH010000069.1:0-6719 GCA_964603995.1 uncultured Bacteroidota bacterium
GATTGTTTGGAACTTAGCGTTTGGAAATTGGAACTTATCGCCAGATTGGCATGTGAACCCTAGGTAAGGAGAAAAGACGGTGAATGTGATTTACATAATGTGGCTCAGGCAATTGAAGAAATATTTCAGATCGAAGTCAAGGATAATCGGTTCGCTGGGACAGCCGCTTCTCTTTCTGCTCGCGTTTGGATTCGGCTTCGGCGCCATATTCAAGAAAGCTGGCGCCGGAAACTACATGCAGTTCCTCGCACCTGGTATTATCATAATGAGCGTGCTCTTCACAGCGATCTTCTCCGGAATAGATCTCATATGGGACAGGCAGTTCGGTTTTCTGAAAGAGACGATGGTTGCTCCGGTCTCGAGGCTTCAGATCATGCTTGGCAAGACACTCGGCGGCGCCACCGTCGCTGCGATCCAGGGAGTAATCGTCTTTGTCCTCACACTCATCGTCGGATTCCGGCCCCACGACCTCATCCTCCTCCCTCTTGGTGCAATCGTTGTTCTCCTCGTCGCCATCTTGTTTACATCGCTTGGCATCGCGCTGGCCTCAACCATGGAAGATATGCAGGGGTTTCAGTTGATCATGAACTTCCTCGTTATGCCGATCTTCTTTCTCTCGGGTGCGCTCTTTCCTCTCGAAGGTCTGCCTAAAGTGATGGACGTGATCGCGATGCTCGATCCGCTCAGCTACGGCGTGGACGGACTCCGCTTCTCATTCCTTGGAAGTCAGACGGTATTCGGCATGACCACTGATTTGACGGTGCTCCTTGCGCTCACGGTAATTCTGTTAGGCCTCGGTAGCCAGCTGTTCGAGAGAATCCAAGCCTGACCTGGCGAAATGCCTGGACAATTAATTCATGCATGTGGAGGAGAATATCATGATGAACAGGTTTCCTGAGGCCTATCCTCAGTACAAAGACAGGACGAAGGCTCTCATACCTTTCATCTGATGATATGAGTCAAGCAGGACCCTACCTCGGGCCGCCGAGTTTTCAACCAGAAATTACATGAACTGAAGTGAATACGGCTCCGCCAAATGCCATGGCTTCGTCATATATTTACTTCGAACTCGTGATTCTTCTAATCGACTAAACATTTGTCTCCTTAGTGTAATTCATGTTTAGTAACTTAGTACAATTGTCCGCGCTTCAGAACACGAACATAACTACTGTCGTCTCGACGTTCTGGGAGAAATGACGGTGATGGAAGAAACGCAGGAAAGCACCGGACAACCTAACGCAAAAAGATGCAAGGAGTTGAATTGGAACCCAAATGGCTGGCTTGGGCAAAGAGTCTTCAGGCAACTGCCCAGAACGGGCTCACGTTTGCCCAGAATGAATTTGACATCGAGCGATACAAACACGTCATGGACATCGCCTTCGAAATGATGGCCTCGAACTCGGAGGCGGACCTGGCCTACGTCAAAGATCTCTTCAAGGATGTCGAGGGATACGCAACGCCCCGGGTGGACATCAGAGGAGTCGTGTTCAAAGATGACCGGATTCTGCTCGTCAGGGAAAAGTCAGACGGTGGGTGGACCCTTCCCGGCGGATGGGCTGATCCGAACGAACCTCCGAGTCTTGCCACAGAGCGCGAGGTGCTCGAGGAGTCGGGGTTCGAGGTGAAAGCTTCGAAATTGCTCGCAGTATACGACCGCGCAAAACAGAGACACACGCCTCCTTTCCCGTACCATGTTTATAAGCTTTACTTCCTTTGTGAGTTGAAGGGTGGAAAGAAAACCACGAGCATTGAAACCGACGGCGTCGATTTCTTCGATGAAAACGACATACCACACCTGTCTCCAAGCCGGACTACAATCAGCCAGATAAGAAGATTCTTCGAGCATCATCGCAATCCCGATCTTCCTGCCGATTTCGATTGAGGCTGACACGCGAGTCTGTGAGGATGGACATTACCTGGAGATTCGTTGAGAAGAGACTGAGAGAGACCCTGGAGGATCCTCGGCAAAGATCTGTTAATCTCGGTGAAAACTCTTTCAGTAAAGAGCGTGTTGTGCAATGCGCGGCAAAAGACTTAGCCAGGAAAACAATAAGTCTCATATTTGCCGTACAGAACGGAGACCAATCGCGAAATCCTACACTGATACCATTTCCAGGTTCGTGAAAGTGTGGCAAGATACTCTTATGATAATCAGGGACATATTTGCTAAACTGACGCAGGGCTGTTATGAATGACATGAAACCACTGACCGCCGCGATAGTGACTTTTGTTTTCATCGCTGCCATAATCGCCATCGCTCTATACGATCTTCAGCCCCCGCGGTCCATCCCCGCTACAGCACCGGATTCCCTTTTTTCTGCGGACAGGGCCGCCGGATACATAAGAGACATTGCCAAGGTACCACATCCACTCGGCTCACCTGCGAACCTGAAAGTACGCGACTACATAGTCAGGCAGCTCAATGTCATGGGAATCGAGCCCCGCCTAGACACTGCCGTCGTGGCCGGATCGTACGAGGGCCTTCACTATGCCGCCACTGTAGTGAACGTCATCGCCACGCTTCCCGGTACTGCCAACACGAAGGCAGTGCTGCTGATGGCGCATTACGACTCTGTCCCGACCGGTCCAGGCGCCAGCGACGACGGCTCCGGAGTCGCCACAATTCTCGAGACTCTTCGCGCACTGAAGGCTTCCCGTCCCTTAAGGAACGACGTCATGGCCATTTTCACCGACGGCGAGGAGGTCGGGATGATGGGGGCACAGGCCGTCACTGAGAACGATTCGTTGATGAAGCGAATCGGTGTCGCACTGAATTTCGAAGCACGCGGGACCAGTGGCCCATCAATGATGTTCGAAACGAGTTCTGAAAACGGCTGGCTTATCCGCCAGTTCGCTGCGTTCGCCCCGCATCCTGTTGCGACTTCTCTTTCATACGACATCTACAAACATCTGCCGAACAACACAGACTTCTCCTGGCTGAAAGCGAGAAGAGTCGGAGGGCTGAACTTCGCATTCATCGGAGACCTTGAGCATTACCACACCGAGCTCGACAACTATTCAAACATCGATGAAGGCAGCATCCAGCACGATGGCTCATATGCCCTTGCTCTTACAAAACATTTCGGAGACGTCTCACTCCCCGCTCCTAAATCTGCGAACGATATTTATTTCAATTTCTTCTGGCCCACCTTTGTCCACTACCCGTCGTCTCTTGTAGCCACCTTGTCGATCATTGCAGCAGTCCTCTTCATCCTGATGGCGTATGCCGGGATCAAAAAGCAGATCATCAAGCCTGTGAAGTTTCTCATCAGCATATTCCTGCCGCTTGTTCCGCTGATCGTTCTCGGTGTCGGAACGTTCTTTCTATGGAGGGCGGTTCAGAGTTTCTATCCTGAGTCGAGCCACTTCCTCTTTGGTGTGTTTTACAATGACGGCATTTTCGCCTGTGCGCTTATCTCACTCGCGGCAGCACTCACTTCTGCGTACTACATCTTTCTACGAAAGTATTTCCGGTCGTCCGAAATGGCAGCCGGCGCCCTCTCCTGGTGGCTTATCCTGGTACTCGCTTCGACACATTATCTTCCCCACGGTGCTTACCTTTTTCAGTGGCCTCTCATCTTCAGTTCCCTTGCGCTCCTTCTTTTCTTCCTTACATCCAAATCGGATTTCAGGTCGCCGATCATGATGCTGACGCTGCTCGTGTGCGCCGTGCCGGGGCTCTACCTTATATCCCAGATTGATTACCTATTGTACATTACTGGAGTGCTTCCAGCGGTGGCAACCGCAATCGTCGTGCTTGTTATTCTCGGTGTCGGCGCGATCCTCCCTCACATTGCCATAATTTCATCTCCTAAGAAATGGGTACTTCCGATCTCGCTACTCGTAATCGCACTGTCTTTCGGCTCAGTAGCCCTGTTGACTCACCATCTCGATTTGCATCATCCGAAGACGGACAGCATCACCTATGCAGCTGATATCGATGACTCAACTGCTTACTGGCTGTCGTTCGATGACTCGACTGACGAGTGGACGTCCCAGTTCATGCAGCAGCGAGTCGCGGCAGATTCAGTCCCTGATTTTTTCCCGGGCGGGACGAAGCCTCACCTGGCTGCAAAGGCTACTCTGATCAATCTCACCGCTGCCTCTGTGACACTCATGAACGATACGGCTTCCCGCGGCGCGCAATTTCTGCAATTGCTCGTGAAGTCTCCGATGGGGGGAAATCCTGTAGTGTTGTCGGTGGACGCAAGCACGCCGGTGATCTCTTCCTCGGTAGATGGGCATCCAATTCCCGATTCTGTTGCCATTCTCCCGACTGGCAAACGTGACCGGTGGGTGCTCTACTGCTTTGGCCTTCCGGACAGCGGAAGCACGATTACGCTCGTCATTCCTGCAGGACAGAAGCTGAGGCTGACGACCGTGGAGACTGTTCCTGGCCTTCCAGATGTCGGAGGGGTTCCTTCTTGTCCGCGTCCCGGCTCAATAATGCGCAGGCCATTCGTAACTACCGACGCAGCGTTGGTCATGAAGACTTTTGGGTTCTGACTTCGAACGCGAACCTCCGCCCAGACTATGAAGGCCTCGCCCCGCCCGTCCCTCTGACCGGACTTTCTACTTTTTCTCCGTAATCCTGAATACCTGTCCTCCCGGCGCACGGAAATAGAAGAAGCGGCTGCCGTGGTAGTCGATGCGGGAGATACCGGCGCTTTCAACTCTCCTCTGCAATGCTTCCGGATTGCCGACGGCTATTTCAAGCCAGGTTCCCCTGGATTCTTCCTCTTCGCTGAGTGCTGCGGGTGTGAATTCGATACTAATCGAGCCGCCATCAGGAAAAGTGAAAGCAAGTACCGGCTCTGCCAGCCCGGGGAGATTAAGACTCACCGGTCCGGTGCAGCCCAATACTTCGGTGAAGAACTTTATCAACTCTGTTTTCGATTCTGGACGGGCAAACGTGTGCGCCCGGTTGCTGAGAGTCAACATAGTATTCCTTCCTTTTCAAGACAGATAGTGGTTCTTTCTTTTGCTTCATTCTGAGCTGGCAACCCGATCACAGTCCGGCCCGGGTTCAACTGTTCAAAATAAGCATCCCGTCTGTTTTTTGCCAGATGTTCGGTAGTGTCCTGATTTCAGTTTTGGCTGACTTCTAAAGAGCCTTTCTGACCGCATAGCCCCTCATGGTTCAACATGGTCAATTTGACATTCGCTCCCGGAAGCTTTAAAATATTCGCATCGTGCTCGCGGAGTTGCAAGCCAACATTGTAGGCGGCGTTTTCCACTTTGTATCATTAGAGAGGAGACTGAACAAAGATGAATCTGTGGCTTCCGATCTTAGTCATGTCAATGACGACAACATTCAATGCCGCTCTTCATGATGACTTCCCGACGCTGCCGCTCGGCACTGCAGCCCCCGAGTTCAATCTCCCGGGAGTTGACGGACGCAATTGGACTCTCAGGGACTTTGCGGACGCTAAGATCCTCGTCGTGGTCTTTACATGCAACCATTGTCCGACCGCACAGTACTACGAAGAGCGCATCAAGCAAATCGTCACCGACTACAAGAGCAGAGGCGTGGCGCTGGTCGCCATCATGCCGAACGACCCGAAGTCAGTCCGCCTCGACGAACTTGGATGGACTGACCTTGGCGATTCGTTTGCGGAGATGAAGATCCGGGCCAGGGACCATCATTTCAATTTCCCATATCTCTACGACGGCGAAACCGAGGAAGTCTCACGAGCTTACGGTCCCGTCGCGACGCCGCACGTCTTCGTGTTCGATTCCGCGCGACAGCTGCGCTACGTCGGCGCAATCGACGACTCCCAACGCACCGAAAACGTCACGAAGGATTATCTGCGCGACGCGCTCGATGCCCTCCTCTCGGAGAAGGGACCGACAGTGGTAGAGACCAAAGCCGTGGGCTGCTCAATTAAATGGGCGAGCAAAGAAGAGCTGGTCAAAGCGTATATGGAGAAGCTGGACGAGGAGCCAGTGTCCCTTTCAGAAGCCGACGCCGTGGCGCTGCGGGAGCTTAAGAAGAACGACTCCGGCAAATTTCGTCTCGTGAATTTCTGGGCAACTTGGTGCCCGCCTTGCGTGGCGGAGTTCGATGATTTGGTGACTGTGAACCGGATGTACCGCCATCGCGACTTCGAGCTTGTGACTGTGTCGATCAATGACACCGACCAGGAAGGCAACGTCCTGGACTTCCTCAAGAATGAACATGCCTCGAACCGCAACCTAATATTCGCTTCGAACGACAAGGACGAGTTGATGACCGCATTCGACCCGCAGTGGCAGGGCGCAGTCCCATATACCGTGGTAATCGATCCCGATGGGAAAATAATCTACCGCGAAGTAGGAAGCATCGACATTCTGGCGGCGAAACGCGCTATACAGAAGGGGATGAACGAACGCAAACCGTGGTAGGGAGAAGCGTCTTGAGTTCCCAGTCTGCCCTGACCTACTAGGAACGAGACAAACTCAGGTAGTTAACAGCTTTCCCCTCAATATTTCCAACTGCTATGGCTTATCGGAAACCTATTCAATTGCTCCCTATAGAATCTCCACTGGGGCATGAATGTGTCCATATACTTCTTGAACGCTTCGTTATGGTGTCCTTCAAGTAAATGAACAAGCTCGTGGACTATCACGTACTCAAGACAGATCGGCGGCTTCTTGGCAAGCTCGAGGTTTATCCAAATTCTTTTCGCCTTCCGGTTACAGGAACCCCATCTTGTCTTCATCGACTTGATGCCCCAGCT
>CAZRXH010000069.1:6819-14516 GCA_964603995.1 uncultured Bacteroidota bacterium
TCGCCTTCCGGTTACAGGAACCCCATCTTGTCTTCATCGACTTGATGCCCCAGCTCAAAGCGGAAACTCCAATTTGCTTCTCCCACTTGTGCAACAATTCAGGTACTCGCGCGGCGTTTCGCGCTCCTGCTCCTGGAATTTCCTCCTATGCGCTTCGATCCAGCCAAGCTTTGAAATGGCAAACGCGCGGATCGTGTCGAGATGCATGCGTGACGGCGCAGAGATTCGTACCCTGCCGCTCGGAGGATGAACGCTGAGATGGATGTTCTTTATGTCCTTCAGCACAACCTCAACGTCTATGTCACCCAGCTTGATGCGCGTGACCATCAATATTCTCTGAATTCTCATCTACCGTTGGAGAATCAGCAGGACTCGACATCCGGCCTTCAGCATTTCAGAACGTCGCGCTCGCCATGACTGACCATACGCCGTTCCTCGCGTTGCGCAAATACGGTGGCACCCCTCCACTCTTGAAGACTGTGCCGGTGCCGAATGTGTATCTGAGTTCCACACTCAGCGTCGTCAATCCAAGATCTATGTTCGGCCCGCCGCCGACCGCGATATTAAAATCGAACGCACGCGTGTTCCCTGCTTCATCGGTGGTTGTCGTAACGCCGTTGACTGTCATCTTGTTCTTCGATACGACATTGAACGCAAAGTCGGGACCGGCAAACAAGCCGATGCTCACAGGGAGAACAGGAACTGACAGGACATTGAACCTGAGGAGTACCGGTATTTCGACATAGTTTAGAGTCCAGGTGTACTTTCCCGAAGATGCTGCGATCAGTGGAACTAGTGGATGAGCGGAAAACGTGATCACTGGGTAGTACGTCCCCGATCCTCCTTTCATCGAGAACAAAACCTCCGGCTCGAGAGCTAACCCGCCTATGAGATCATACCTGACAAATCCGCCGATTATCAACCCGTTACTCGACGATATGCCCGTGGCACCGTTAAAGTTGGCGATGTTCACTCCTCCGGTTACGCCTATCTTCTGAACCTGCGCATTTACAGACGCGCTCGTTAGACCGATCATCGCGATCACAACTACCCATGCTATACTTTTGATGCTTTTCCTCCTTTGTTTGTTCCGCTTCACGAAGAATTGAGGCCTATGCAAACAATATATAGCTCGCAGTCTTGATTTCAAGAGACCGGGCAAACCAGGCAATGTGGTAATTTGAATTTTGCCTTAGAAGGAATTCAGATAAACCGCGAAGCCTCATCAGATACCATTCCTGTGCAGGAGAATCTTGATAGTCACTACTTCCTGCTCACTGCTCCCTGGCCCCGTCATTTCTCTCGATGATTCCTTTCGCTTTCATGACGACGTATCTGCGCAGCTCGTCCGGTTCCAGTACCTTCACGTCCCCGCCCCAGGATAACACCCAGCTTCCGACTTCCTCGATAGAGTTCACTTTCATCTTCAGCAGCACCGTTTCATCGGTGTTCCTCGTGAGCTCCTGCTCTTCGCTCCACGTTCTGTTGCTGACAACATCCGCGACTTTTTTCCCGAACTCAAGTGCGACATCAAACACGTCCGGCCCGCTGAAGAAACCGAAACTCCGCGCGTAGTAGTCTTCTGCAGTGTATTCAGCCAAGCGGTCAAACTTCGCACCCGTTCTTTCGATTCCCTTGATCCCGCCGATGATAAATTGCTTGAAGATCCCGTCGGACCTTGCGATGAGACGCCAATCGCGGTTGCCGGGAATGATATCATATGGCTCCAGCGTGTACTGACGAAGGATGGAATCCTGATGTCTCATGTATTGGACTTTGATTCTCTCACGCAATTCTATCGCGCCTACGAGTGCAGTGAACACTTCGAGAGTTTTACCTTCAAGTTGCCTGACGGTCAGCGAGATATTCCTCGGAAAACTGATTATGCCGCTGACGGAGGTCAGATACATAGAGAGAAGCGTCCGGTAATCTCTTTCCGAAAGGTCCCTGAGAAGAGTCAGCTTGTTCTTCGAGCTGTGAATGTCAAAGCCCATCTCGCGAAGATCACGCAGGTCCCTGTTGAGCGTTGCCGTCTCGACTCGGAAAGTCTCGCAGAGGTCTGCGACGGCATACTCGCCGGGTTCCCTTTCGACGAGTGAGAGTATCTCGATTTGCCTCGCGCTCTTTGTCCGGTTCGTTTGCGGGTCCGTCTTTACCATATGGCTCCATCGGTGGTTAGACTCATTATTTTTATCCAGGAGAAAGTTATCGATCATTTCTGCTTTATTCAATTGGAACGACTCCTGGATATCCGCCGATCAGGATGATACAGGAAAGGCGGACCTTCCCGATCCGCCTTTCTTGGAGAATGTTTTCGTTGAACCAGTCGCGCCTACTTCACCGGGGCCACGACAAGCACGACAAAGGAATCCTTCTTCATCGTCGGACGCGGGTGCGGATTCGCGGCCGTGGGCGCAGGCGGTGGGTTGAATTCGGCCGTCGGCAGATACAGGCGGTGAGTCCGCATGTCGAGTGCTATCGTACGCGCGCCAAGCTGCGTCGGAAGATCTTCAAGCACCTTGTATGAGTCCTTCCCTTCTCTCTGAACTATGGTCAGTGTTCCTTCGCCGTTCGAACTGTAGGCACGCTGGAATGCCGGGTCATAGGCAGCCCCATCAACACGACCGCCTATCGGGAGCGTCGTGATCACCTTGCCATCCAGGGCGTTCATCACGACCATCAGTTTGTTGTGGCACACGGAGAAGAGGATGTGGTTCTTCGCATCGATCGCAAGTCCGCTCGGATGTTCTCCCGGAGCAAGCGGCCACACGTTCTCGATCTTCATGGTACTGGGATTGATCTCGTCTATGAGACTCTTGTCTTCTATATTGATGTAGATCCTGCCGTGACCATCGGTCGCGGAAAACTCAGGTCTTCCCGACAGTTCTATTGTGCCGATGACTTTGTCATTCCTTGCATCGATAACCGTCGAGTTGGAGGTCTGGCCATTGCAGGTGAAGACGCGATGAGTAAACGGGTCATACAAAATCGCGTCCGGACCTCTGCCGGTGACCTGAATCTTCGTTATTACTTTGAGTGTCTTCAGATTGAAAACGGTGACGGACGAATCTGCTCCGTCGCTGATGAATCCTTTGTTGAGATCGTATGCCAGTGCTATTCCGTGCACGCCTTCCGTGTTCGGGATAGTCCCAACCAGCTTACCGTTTCTCACGTTAACTACCTGCACCATTGTCACTCGTGAAACGAAGAGTCTTCCCGTGGAAGCGTCAATCGACGGATAGTCCCACCATGTTTCCTCCGGCAGGTGAATCTTTTTCACCACCTTGTACTCTGGTTTCATGCTTTGAGCATTTGAAGAGACACCCGTTCCGAGCAAGAACAGGAGACTCAGAGCGATCGTAAGGCTTTTCATCTTGCATCTCCTTGATTTGGTTTTGTCAGGAATCACAGTTGAACCGGGATAACAAAGGTCTAATATACCTCATTTTTGCGCGTCCTGCTCAAGTAATATGTCATTCGAACATGAAGACAGAATGAATTTGCCGCGTTCTTTCCCGTGGCCGTGGGTAGGCTTGCGTTAATAATTTGTTAATTTGCATTAGAGATAGATCTTTCCCATTCTCAAATATTCAAGAACATTCATCAACAAGGATTCCTTTAATGAAAACTTTGACTGTATTTTTTGTTGCCATCTTGTCGGTCGGGTCCATCGTTCCATCCTCAGCGAGAACCTCACATCGAAAATCCGTGTCGCTTCCAAAATATGACCACATTGTGATAGTCATCGAGGAAAACAAAGGCTATCCCCAGGTAATTGGCAATAAGGACGCCCCGTTCATTAATGACGTTCTGGTGAAAGAAGGAGCAAACCTGACACAAATGTTTGCCGACGAACATAACAGCGAAGGCAACTACATGTGGATTTTTTCCGGGAGCAATCAGGGAGTCGGGTACTCCGATGTCATACCAACTCGCGAGAATAACCCGAACTACCCTTTCAAGTCTGCCAACTTGGGCGAAGAGCTGATCAAGGCGGGCTACACATTCAAAGGATATTCAGAAAGCTTGCCGGAGATCGGCGATACTGTTTCGAGTACCGGCGAATATGCCAGGAAGCATGTACCATGGATAAGTTTCGCAAACGTCCCTGATGGGAAGACTGAGGAAACATCCAGCAATTTGCAGTTCAAACAATTCCCCAGAGACTTCAATAGACTCCCGACTGTCAGCATCGTGATCCCCAATTTGATTGATGACATGCACAGCGGCAAGCCGTCATTGAGAGTAAAGGACGGTGATGAATGGTTAAGACAAAATCTCGACGGTTATTACCAATGGGCGAAGACGCATAACAGCCTCCTCATAATAACTTTTGACGAGAACAACGATGCTATACATTACAAAGGCCTGACCAATCCTGCAAGCAAGCAGCATGACATTAGAAACAGGATTCCAACCATTATTGCGGGAGCACACATTAAACACGGCAACTATCCGGAGGCCCTCGGTGTCACACACGTAAATCTTCTCCGTACGATAGAGGCAATTTACAATTTGCCTAAAGCCGGGCACCAGCAGAAGAATGCACTCAAGTATGGAATAAGAGACAGCTACATAATAACGGACATATTTGTCGGGAGATGATTATTTTGTGATTGAGATGAGAATCCGGTCGGCTTCCGGGAGCTATGCCGCGGTCCCGGTTCTGTGACAGATTGACTCATCGGCGAGAACAACGAAAGAGGTGTCATAAATGGAGAAGATCAAATGGGGTGTGTTGAGCACATCAAAGTTCGCAATCCGGGCAACGATTCCCGCAACGCAGAAAAGCAGATATTCTGTTGTTAGCGCCATCGCCTCCCGTGATGTCAACCGGGCAAGAGATGTCGGAAAGCAGTTGGGCATACCGAAGACCTTCGGCTCATATGAAGACCTCCTTTCTGACCCAGAGGTCGACGTCGTGTACATACCGCTGCCAAACGACCAGCATGTGGAGTGGACATTGAATGCGTTAAAGGCAGGCAAGCATGTTCTGTGCGAGAAGCCGATCGGGTTGGACTATGCCGACGCGCGCCGGCTCGAGAATGCCGCGAAAGACTTCCCACACCTGAAGTTGATGGAGGCGTTTATGTATCGCCATCATCCTCAATGGAGAAAGGTCAAAGAGCTCGTCGATGACCACACCATAGGGGAGATCAGAGGCATTCACTCTCTTTACTCGTATTTCAACGACGACGCTTCGAATATCAGGAACAAAATAGAGAATGGGGGTGGTGCCATGCTTGATATCGGTTGTTATTGCACCTCCCTCTCGCGGTTTATCTTCGGTCGCGAACCCAAGCGGGTTCTGGGACGCGTCGAGTTCGACCCGCAGACCAAAATCGACCGCTATTCATCCGGTACGCTGGATTTTGATAGCGGGATCGCCACGTTCACATGCGGGACTCAACTGCAACCCTACCAGAGGGTAAATATCCTTGGAACTCGGGGCAGAATCGAGATCGAGATTCCGTTCAACGCTCCCAATGACCGCCCATCAAGAATATGGCTGCAGAAAGGCGGAGCGGTCGAAGAAATACTCTTTGACATTTGCGATCAATACACGATTCAGGCGGACCTTTTCGCGGAAGCCATAATGACAAACGGAGACGTGCCAACTCCTATTCATGATGGTATAGCGAATATGAAAGTCATCGATTCAGTCATCGAGAGCTCTAAACGAGGCGAGTGGATCGATTTGTGATTGAAGATATTTAGGGGCGCGTAGTCTCAGCTCGCTTTTCCGCATGGGACAAGCGAGTTCATTCAGACGAGGGAAAAGATACGGTAGAGGGATACGAATCTGTTATGATCTGGACATTTGTGCCCGGGACAGGACTTGAACCTGCACGAGATTGCTCTCACTAGACCCTGAATCTAGCGCGTCTGCCAATTCCGCCACCCGGGCGACTGACTTGTGAAAGACTTCCCGATCTCCGAAGCGGAAAAATCGTGTAGTGCGCGAACAATATACTCTTTCCACGCTGTCTAAACAAGAATTGGATTCACCAAACCTGGAAGGCGCTGCAATTGCTGCAACGCCTTCGGTGTTTCTGCTTGTATCCCGTCCGCCGATGGTCTATTCAGCCGGATGGACCATCGACTCAATGAACCTGGCAACGTCTTCATGGAACTGAGGCATGACCTTGGAATTCACGTATACCATGTGCCCGGAGTCGAAGTACTTGAAGTGTACTCGCTTCATCAAATTTGGTATGTTGTTGCCGAGATGGTCGACCGTGTACTCCGTCGCAAAGAACGGAGTCGCGAGATCAAAGTAACCGTTCAGCATCAGGATATTCAGGTACGGGTCTTTCCTCATCACGTCAGCCAGATCGGGAGCCACGTTGGGATTACGGAATCCGAATTCCCTCCGCCCCTTCTGAGCCCAGTCCCATTTGAAGCCCTCGGCATTGTATGCGCTGACATGGTACGTATAGTCGGTTGGGAATTTCAAGTCCGTATGGAGGTAGCTCAGAAAATCCGTGATGAAAACAGGACTGATAGTCGAACTCTGTGGATCGTACTCCGCCCTTTCGCCTATGAGGTCAGCTGTCGGACCGGTATACCTCGAATCCAGTCTGCCGACGGTCTCGCCGCGGCTGCGAAGCAGCTCGGCAGTGAATTGCCCTTCAGTGAGCCTGAGATTTGCCTTAGCCCAATATGATTTCGAAATCCCGGTGTACTCGTTCAGCTTGTTAAGCACCTGATTGTATTCCGTGCTGTCGATGGATTGGCCTTTGAACAATGCGTCTGCATATTCGCCGCTTGCGAACTTGCGCACCTGGGCCAAGAAAGGCTTCAGTTCCGCGGGCTTGTCCGGCAAGGCGTTGTGGTACCACGCCACAGCCGCGTATGTCGGAAGAAAGAGAATATATGGAAGGTCATTCCCCTGAGTGAAGGAGAGAGTCTCGAAGTTCCACACCGTCGATAGGAAAATGACTCCGTTTACCTGTATCCCCATGTTCTCGAACAAGTAGTCGGCAACTCCCGCAGAGCGTGTCGTTCCGTAGCTTTCACCGAAGAGGAATTTCGGAGAATTCCACCTGTTGTTCTGGCTTATGTACTGGAATATGAACTCGCTGACGGATTTGATGTCCTGATCGACTCCCCAGAAATCGGAACCCTTCGCTTTGCCCACCGCTCTGCTGAATCCCGTGCCGACAGGATCTATCATGACGAGGTCGCTTACGTCGAGTATAGAATACTTGTTGTCCTCGAGTTTATATGGCGCAGGAGGAGTAGCATGCGGATCATCAAGCACAACCCGCTTGGGACCAAGCGCACCCATGTGAAGCCAAATCGAGGAGGAACCTGGACCTCCGTTGTACGCGAATGTTATCGGCCTCGTTGACGGATCTTCAACTCCGTCTTCAGTGTATGCGGTGAAGCCGAACAGTGCTATCGGCTTATCGTTCTCGTCCCTCAGAAGCATTGTACCCGTGGTTGCAGTGTAATGAATCTGCTTGCCGCCGATCGTGATGCTGTGCTCCGTTGTGATCTGAACCGGCTTGGGTATTCCCAATCTGCCGGAATCGCTCTTTGCTTCCATTTCCTGTGCAAACAGAGGCGCCGCCGCGAGGAAGATCGTCAGAATGGCAATTGGCAGGTATTTGGACATTTCTCTCTCCTTGTTCGGTTGGATAATTCCATGAAAATTTAGCTGATACCGGATAGAATAGCACGCCCCATGTTAT
>CAZRXH010000069.1:14616-16544 GCA_964603995.1 uncultured Bacteroidota bacterium
GATAATTCCATGAAAATTTAGCTGATACCGGATAGAATAGCACGCCCCATGTTATGCAGGTCGGCTCACGATGGGATCCACATTACGGGGGCGATATAAGCCGCAACGATTGCTGTGAACAACGGAGACACGACGGTCATTCCGACCTGTTCTGATAAATTTGGGTTGCGTCTACTTCACCAACTCTAATCTCATTTCATCTCAAAGCCATGATGATGAAGGCCGCGACGGCAAGCGACACCGCCGCATAGGATACCGGGCTCAATGCTTCCTTCAACACCAGGAGTCCGAGAACATTCGAAAGGACGATGGAGACTGCACCGAACAGGGCCATCGTCTTGCCTAATTGGACGGATGTGAAGACATAAAGTTGTCCAAACATCGCAATGGTTCTTATCGTGAAGTAGATTGCAAACCACAGACTCAGAAAAGTGGAGAGAGAGAAGCCGTATTTCCGCATGTACGTCCTTGCCAGAAGGTCGCCGGTGCTGAAAAGAAGCTGGGAACCCACGAGAATGATTATCGACCAGTTCATATTTTTTTGATTGAAAAATAACAAACGGCGACCTGTTACAGAAACCTTTTCTTTTGCGGGTAGCGACTCAGTTTAGCTAAATGGTCAGAGCGACGACAGGGTTGAATGGTCGAATTCCCGGATGAAGGATATGTGTTTGTGTATCAAATTGAGTCACTCCCCTTTTCCGGCCCCGGGGGTCATTGCAAACACTTCACACATCTGCCTTAGACAGCAAGCTTATCAGTCGGGCCGCCCTTTGCCAACTTCAGCCTGTTGTCTGGACCTGATTCCTTCAGGGGGTGAAAACAAATCGCAGGTTGATTAAACTCTTGGGATAAAAATTCACTCAAATCTTAATTGATGAGCGAAGCACGTTCTGCAATTACTATTTCGAAAGGAGACCATTCATGCGGCTGCTGAGATACGTCCCATTTTTGCTTGCTCTCACCCCATTTCTTTTCACCAGCTGCACAAGCATGCTGCTCGTGAAAAGCGCCTGGAGCGGCGACAAGATTGTTGTAGATGGAAATGATAAAGACTGGGGCGATTCGATGTTTTATATCCCCGATGCCCAGTTGACTGCCGGCGTCAGGAACGATGCCAAATATTTGTACCTGATCCTGAAAACGACGGACCGCAGACAGACGTTTCAAATCATGGGACTTGGACTCACAGTATGGTTCGATCCTTCGGGTGGGGCTGGCGAGAAGCTCGGCATCCATTTCCCACTCGGACGCGCGGAAGGAGGCGAGTTCACCCGCCAACAGCAGGGCGGCGAAGGAGAGGGCCAGGCACAGAATCCTAGCTTCGTCATGCGAACTCCCAATGAGTTGGAACTCCTCGGCGTCAACCAGAACGGGCCTGAGAGATTAACAGTCGCTGATCTCAAAGGAATCCAGCTGCAAATGAGAAACACGGGCGACGGACTCATCTATGAAATGAGAGTCCCTCTTCACTCGTCCGCCGAAGATCCATACGCCATAAATCCAAAAGGTGACCAAGTCGGGATCGGCATAGTGGGTGGAAAGTTCCAGCCCCGCGGTACGTTTGTGCGTCGCGGAGAAGGAAGAGGCGGCTTCGGCGGTGGAGAAGGAATGCCGGGAGGCGAAGGCGGAGAGGGTGGTGAAGGCGGTGAAACTCCCGGAGGCATGGAAGGCGGTGGTGGATTCGGAGGCGGCGACAGGGGCGGCTCTCAGCGCGAACGAGGCGAGCAGCGCCAGGCCCCTAAGCAGATCAACTTCTGGCTCAAAGTCAATCTCGCGACCGGCTCCCAAGAGGCACCGGCTATGTAGATAAGAGAATGCATTGCCAGCCTTGCAGGGGTTGTTTAAGACGGATGACCGACAACGTGGCTCGTCCTCCAAGCCTCAGCAAAGTTGGACAGCTTCATTGGGAAAACGATTTCCTGATT
>CAZRXH010000069.1:16644-17886 GCA_964603995.1 uncultured Bacteroidota bacterium
ACGCGCTCCTTTGAAGCAGCGTAGTCATACGCGGGTTTGATCCTCTTCTCGATCAGGAAATAGATGATTGCTGCGGTCACCACAACGGTGGTACCTACTCCCGCCTCGGGGCCATATTGTCCACCGGTGAGCCAGCCGGGCCCATAGTATGTGGGAGTGAAGATGGTGCGGCCAGTGTGGAGTCCACTCACCGGAAGTGACAGGAAGAAGCTTTGCACGAGGTTCCAGGAGAAGTGCATGCCGAAGGGGAAGTAGAGCGTCTTTGTCTTGAGATAAGCTATGCTCAGCCAGACACCAGCCAGCATGGTATTCAAGGTCGAGAAGAAGCTCGCGTTGGGATTCAAAAGATGAACTGCGCCAAAGAAAACCGACATGAGTATCGTCGCACCAACTGCTCCCATTCCCTCGACCAATGCCTGAAATGGATACCCGCGGAAAACCAGTTCCTCCCCCATCGCGAAATATGCGAAGAAGATGAAACTGAGCCCAAAGTTCCGCATGAGCATAGCGAAGTTCTGACCGGGCATCAAGTGCAATTTGACAGCTCCGACTGCCAGCATTACACCGCCGACAAGCCCAATCATCACGGCACCCACCAGAAATCCGAGCAGCAGTTCCTTGAGTATCTTCCCGTGGTAAGGCACTCCCACAGAACTAAACTTCCGCCTGTCAATAAACTTCAGCATGAGATAAGTCGCAAGGATGACGTCGATATAGAAAAGGAAGAAGAGCGATTGAAACGGGACAATTCTCGTCAGCTCGGCGAGAGTCGCCGAGAGATAGTAAAGGACCAGGATGGTCACCAAAAAAAGGGCCACGCGCCACCCACTTCGCAGGTAGTGTTCGTGATCGAGAAGAAGATTGTTATCAGACGCCAGCTGGTCCGGGAGCTTCTTCACGACCAAAGCCGCCACCAGTGCGAATACGCCGAAAAACAGGCCGAGCAGGAACCAATTCCCCTGGTCTCGGTGCTTTCCGCGGACAGCATATGCCGAGAAGGCGGCAGAGGCAATCTGATACACGAGGACATAAAGCCAATATTTGGAAATGAATTCAATTGGACTCATCTAGGACTCCGCTGAAGTATGAGAAGACGTTTCGACGGTGATAGGCTTCTTGGACAAGGCCGACCGGTGGAGCGATTCCTTGTCATAGCTTGGTTCACGATTTGCGCCGAGCCTGGCAATAGCACCCGACAAGGACATGAGAGGCGCCGACAGTCGACAAGTCAACCCCGGCCTG
>CAZRXH010000070.1:0-17831 GCA_964603995.1 uncultured Bacteroidota bacterium
ACCGTCATACTCTGTAAAGGGGTATCGAGGGTTCGAATCCCTCCCTCTCCGCAACGATTTCAATGTACTGCGTGTATATTTTGTATTCCCCCTCCTCAGATCGAAGTTACGTCGGCCAAACTGATGACGAGTCAAACAGGCTGCACCGACATAATGCCGGGTTTGTCAAGTCAACGAAGTCCTACCACCCATGGACACTGATTCACTCTGAGGAATTCCCTACCCGCTCGGAAGCCATGAAGAAGGAGAGATGGCTGAAGAGCTCCGCGGGAAGACGTTGGCTCAAGCATTTCATCGATAACTGAAAGAAGCGCAACGGTTTGTCCGTCTCGTCGTCGCGCAGCGACGACGGACGAGATCACGACTCGACCGTTATCGAGTCAGACTAAACCGTCATACTCTGTAAAGGGGTATCGAGGGTTCGTCCGTCTCGTCGTTGCACAGCAACGACGGACGAGATCTCGTCACGGCACTGCCGTGATGGAAATCCCTCCCTCTCCGCTTCCAGTAGATCGGGGCTTTCTACCCACAAGCTTCATCGGGAACGGAATCGGTCATCGAACGGGTCAGAATCCCTTCATCGGCTCCTTCCACAGCAGAGATATCACCTTCCCCCATTGTCATCAGGAATGACAATGTCGCTTCGATACCTGTCGTTACGACTGCTTCGACTCGTGTTTACAGGTTCGGGTACGCTTGGGGGTTATCGTACATAGCGGGTCTATTGTAGTCCGATCGAGGATGTGGTGCCCACGAACGATAGTTGAGCCAAATCGCGTCGACACGCTGGAACCGGTGCAAGGCATATCAACGTTAGCATAGAAGTGTAATCTCAGGAGGTCGGCACGAAGACAATTTTATACTTGAAGAAAATCACGAGAACAAGACCCCTGGACATGTCTCCTGATTCGACAGTCATTTGAAACTCACTTCCGCTTATGTCATTTCCAAATTCCCCCGATAAATACAAGTTTCCCGGAGTCCTCAGTCCCGCGAATTTGATTTCACAGCGTGGGAAAGATGGAAAAGAGGAATTGAGGGGTGCAGCATCTGCAATTCTCTGTTTTGACTCTTCCTCGTTCAAATATTTGTCCCGCAATTTTGGCGGACGAAAAGCGGAAGGATTTACCGGAAACGCTGTGACGCTGCGGAAAACCGGATACAAAATCGCTGCAGCGCAGACACGCGGACTTGGTGCACCCGCTGTCGCGGTGATGCTGGAAGAACTCGCAACTGGTGGGATTACCCGTTGCATCGCCATCGGCGTCGCCGGAACACTCCAGGATTCCATCGCCACCGGCGACCTCATCATTACGACAGAGGCTATCCGCGACGAAGGGACATCATATCATTATCTCCCTGCTGACCTCCCCGCCTCCCCATCGAAAGAACTCTTCCAACAACTCGTAGTAGGACTGTCTCACAGAAACCAGAAATACTTATCCGGGAGGGTCTGGACCACCGATGCGCCTTATCGGGAAACGGCGGAAGAAATCATTCGCTACCAGCAGAACGGCATACTTGCCGTCGACATGGAAACGTCAGCGTTCCTGTCCGTCTGCACCGCGTTGAAAATAGAAGCGGCATCCGGTCTCATCGCTGCCGATTCTCTTGCAGGAGCAGCCTGGCGTCCTCCCACTGACAGAAAAAAGGTAGACATTTCCCTTCGGCGACTTGCAGTTGCAGCCGTGGAGACGCTTACGGTTTGAAACCTGCCATCGTCATCGCGGCCTACAATCGCCCCGAAGCGCTTGACCGACTTCTCAGTTCCGTATCAAAAGGAATCTTCCCCGAGAATGTACCGTTAGTCATCTCTGTCGACTTCGGGGGAGCGCGGCGGCAGCAAGTACTGAATGTTGCGGAGACATTCGAGTGGAGGCGCGGCGAGAAGCTGATAATAAAACATGAGACGCACCTTGGATTGAAAGCACACTTCTTCTATACCGGCGCACTGTCAAATGACTTTGGCTCGATCATTCGGCTCGAAGACGATTACTATGTTTCACCAGTGCTCTATGAATATGCGTCGAAGGCGCTCGAGTTCTGCAAAGACGACCCGCGTATCGCGGCAATATCGCTTTACAATGTCCGGTTCAACGGTATCACGAAGGAACCGTTCATTCCCTATCCTGACGACGGTGACAACTATTTCATGCAATCCCCCTGGTCTCATGGACAGGCTTTTCTTGCCTCACAATGGGAGCCTTATGCTTCCTGGTGCCACGAGCACGATCGTGTAGTTTCAACTGAAGATACATTACACGACAGCTGGGCCGCACTTGATGGCGAGGAATGGTTTCCAAGCGCGGCAAAATATCTCGTCGAGACAAATCGTTTCTATGTGTTTCCGAGAGAGTCTTTCTGTACGAATTTCGGCGACATCGGCGAACATTTTAGGAAACCGAGCGGTTTTTTTCAGGTGCCGCTTCAAACACGGAAACGTGCTTCCCGTTTTCAGAAGCTTGATGATTCCATCGCAGTCTATGATGCATTCCAGGAAATGATGGCCGATCGACTTGCGCGCATGACACACGACCTTGATGGCTACGACTTCGAAATAGACCTGAACGGAACAAAGGCACAATCTAAAATCCGTCAACCATTTGTTGTCACGTCACAGCCTTGTCGTTCTCCTATCCGCACATGGGGACTATCTTTGTACCCCCACGAGGCAAATGTAGTCGAAGGAATCCCTGGAAGTGATCTAAAACTCTGTCGCAGAGAGAACCTTCGGCCAGGAGGATATGCCGGATTGCTGGCAAGTTTTCATCAGCATCGATACACTTATGCCGGATTGTCGATCGGATTGAAGAGACACATACTCTATTGGGGAATCGGGCAAACGGAGAAATTCTTGAGCTGGTACAGGCGGAGAAAGAATTCGGGGACTGGATGAAATGTCCGAAACAAGTGAGATCCACAAGCAGCACCTCCGCTGCGTAAGAGCTTCCCGAGGGGACGGCTTCGCCGCAACTCCTGAACGGCCTTTGTGCCGAGCGCGGTAGGCGCGGACTGTTTGTAGATGTATTCGATATAAATCTCTAAAAGCTCCGTAGGGAGTTTAGCAGGTCGCCTCTGCGGGGATACTATCTCCCCTGATTACGATTTCTACAATCAGTACCGCTCGTGACGGAGCAGGGGCCACAAATTCCGATTATTTCTCCGGATAGAGTACAACCTTCACGAAGTGGCTCAAGTAGGGAAAATCAGGGAGAATAACCGGTCTTCCTTTTCAGCAAGCCGCTAATGTCCTGACCGGATCTGATTTGCAATATCAGTCTCAAATTTCTCATGATATCTTCTCACCACCCAGACTCCAGCCACACCTGCGTTCACCGTTGAGAATACGACATCGGAGATCCAATGAGCGTTGTAATATATTCGCGACAATGACGTGAGAACGGCAAGAAGGATCCACAAAAACTGCCAGAGCTTGTTCTTCCACAGGCCCGTCATGACAACGGACAGCGCAAATACGACGGCGACATCACCGGAAGGAAATGACAAGTAAGCATTTGGTCCGGCAACCAAGGGATTAAACGTAAGGTGGCCATGCCATTGGTTAGGTCTCCATCTTCCGACAAGCGACTTTAAAGCGATCGTAATTGCACCGGAATACAGGTAAGACTGAAGGATCATGAACCCGCCGAGCCTCACTCTTTCCGAACTCATTATTATCCCGACGATGTATATGCCTAAGAATATATATAGCGACGGCTTTCCCGTTCCAAACGGGTGAACGAATGCGGCGATCTTATCTTCTATCGGTCCGTGTATCGTTAACGAAAAATATCTGATTGGCTCATCGAAATATGCCGCAATGAAGACGAGCAGAATGAACTCACCGAATATCAGCCATTGCCTCGTCTTCCAATATTTCGGAAGAGAGCAATACTTTCCCCACTCGACAAAAAGCATTTTGAAATCCTGTCCGACGGTCCTCAAACGGTTGCTCAATTGTCCTCCTCTTAGAAAATGTATGGTATGAACATCTTTGTTCTCTGTGCATACTCGCCGTACCGCGGCCCGAATTTCTGTGCATCAACTGCCTCCTCCGCTTTGACTGTTGTCATCAGCGTGAAGATCGCTCCGAAAAGCAAAATTGTTGAAAAGAGAGATGGCTTCTTCAGATAGGCTCCCAGCGCAAGAAACATTAGTGACGAATAAAGAGGATGCCTTATCGTGCCATATATTCCCGATTCGATCAACTCGCTTGAGTCAACTTTGTCGGAGGCTTTCGAGAAACCGATCAGCTTAAACCCGGAAATCACAAGATATAACGACCCGGCCAGCGAAATCCACGACAGGATCTGGATCACCGAGAACGGATCGTCAAACCACACACGCAGATTCGTCACGACAAGGAGCAGAATAAATTCCAAAGCGAAAAACCTGTAGTACCCGTAGGAATGTCTGTCGCGGAGGCCTTTTCTCGAAATGAAAAGTATGAGAACGGAACAGACGACAAATATCGGTAGCTCTATGGCTTCTCCTCGTTTATTGTCAGTGACAGGTAGTATTTTAAGAGAAATGTGCACAAAAAAATAGCCTGTGGAACAAAGCTCCACAGGCTACTTGAACTATTACATCAATGCTCGGGCGGAAATGCTGGCGTGTATGGAGGCATCGGCGGAATTTTTTTAGGGCTCTTCTTAATCTCATTCATTAGATACTTAACCGCTTCTTCTATCTGCGGGTCCTGCCCTTCCATAACGAGCTTCGGAGTCTCGTCAACTTTTATGTCCGGCTCAACACCGTAGTTCTCTATGATCCACTCGCTCTTCAAGCCGTAGAGGGAGAACTGAGGCGTAGTGATGTAGCCACCGTCCACAAGAGGTCTATATCCGACGATACCTCTGACACCTCCCCACGTCCGCGTACCGATCAGCGGCCCGAGGCCATACTTTCTGAAGTAGTACGGGAAGATATCTCCGTCGGACGCGGAGTAATGGTTGATAAGACAAGCCATGTAACCATTGAAGACTGGCTGCGGGATGGTAGTTGGTGCGCCGTGCCGCGACATAGACATGCCGACGAGGATTCTTCGAAGCCTCTCAAGAAGAAGCTGATCCACGAAGCCGCCACCATTATAACGCTCGTCGATTATCAGTCCTTCTTTTGTTATCTGCGGATAATACTGCTGGACAAACGCGTTGAGTCCGGCTGCTTCCATGTCCGGCAAATAAACATATCCGATCTTTCCGTCGGAAAGGCTGTCGACAAGTTCACGATTGCGGACAATCCAATCGTTGTAACGCAGATTGTATTCGTCTTTGATAGGATTGACATCCACCGTCCATGCGCCCTTGAGATCTGGCTTGGAGTTCACGAGCAGCGACACGGTGGTCCCCACGGTATTTTCCATCACGCTGTCTATGCTCATCGGGAATTTCACGGGGAGATTGTTTATGGCCAGGATATAGTCCCCCTGGTGGACGTTGACGCCGGGCAAGGTCAGAGGCGAGATTCTGTTCGGATTAGTGTTCAACCCGATCATTATCCTGCTTATCCTGTAGTAGCCGCTAGCCTTGTCGAGAGAGTAGTTAGCACCGAGAAGACCTGTCATGGTCTGATGGATTTCGGGATAATATCCGCCGCCGACGTACGTGTGCGAGTTCTGGAGCTCACCGATCATGTTGCTGATGAGCCCGGTCAGATCGTACCGGTTATTGACATACGGAAGCATTACTTCGTATTTCTCTTTGACCGCTTTCCAGTCGACGCCGTTCATTTCCGGCGAATAGAAGAACTGGCGCTCAAGCCTCCAGGCCTGGTTGAACATTTCAGTCCACTCCTGGTAGAAGTTGACGAACATTTTCATGTGTGATAGGTCAAGTTCGCCGTCGTCCTCTTTGTGTTCGGCAGGTTTCGAATCGATAATACCGAAAGTCTTGCCGCTCTGGTACATGATGCTCTCACCGTCGGCAGAGAGGTCGTAACCGTCCACTGGGGAAAGTATCTCGGTGTCCTTCCGCTCGGCGAGGTTGTAGCAGTGAAGTGCCGATTCCTCGCCGGAGGCATTACCGGACAAACCCATCGTCGGCTCTGTGACATAGTAGATGTTACCGCCGGCCTCACTCAGGCCGCCGATATTGTTTGACTCTATCGGGACGGCAACTGCCCTCGAGCCCAAGCCTTCGAAGTCTATCACGACTTCTTTGGATTTCTCAGGCTTTGCTCCCTTCTTCTCTTGGGCAACCTTGCTCTCCTCGTTCTGCTGACCGGTCACCTTCACCTCGTTATTCTCCGGCGCAAAAGGAGAGGCACTGTCCGCCTGAAGGGTGGAGATGTAGATGCCTGTGGTCTTTGTGTTTGTGAATTCCATATCGAAATTGCCGATCACGCCGTTGTATGTCCGGTCGGACAGAAAGATCAGGTATTTCCCAGCACGGTCGAATATCGGGTCGTAATCGTTCGTATAGCCGCTGGTGACTTCATGAATCTTGCTGTCGGCAAGAGAGTAGATGTAAATGGACGTAAATGTATTGTCATGATGCTTGGCGTAGGCGATATACCGGCTGTCGGGCGACCACGAGTAACCCGCGACTGCCCAGACCGAATCCTTGTCCACCAAGACGGGTCTCTTGCTGGAAATGTCGACGTACCACAATGCGAAGCTCTGATCGGAGTAAAGGATCTTCTTGCTGTCCGGCGACCAGACCATGTGGTCAAGGTATTCCTTGTTACCGTGCGTGACCTGAATCGGCTCGGAATTCGGCTTGTCCTCGCGCAGGTAGATTTCCTCCTCGCCTGTCCTGTCGGAAATATATGCGACGTATTTCCCGTTTGGCGACCACGCCGGGTCTTTATCGTCAACGTCGGATGTATTTGTCAGATCCCTGGTGTTACCTGACTTCTTCGGAACCGTGAAGATATCGCCGCGCGCCTGGAAGACGGCCCTTTCCCCGTCCGGCGCTATCCCGAAACTCGTGATATCCTTGCTCGCATTGACCCACTTCGGCATCGCGAGCGACTCATCGTTCGGAATAGAAATGTCGAGCTTTGTCAACTTGTCGCCCGGCAAGTCGAGAGTATACAGATACCCGCCGTTCTCGAAAATTATCGCGTTTGGACCAAGAGAAGCCCAACTGCAATCATAGTCTTTGAAAAATGTGATCTGTTTGAATCCCTTTGTAGTCAGATCGTAAGACCAGATATTCTTGCGCCGGTTTGTGTCCCTATCTGATATAAAATATATAGTGCTCTTGTACCACATCGGATCTGTATCGGTTCCCTTCCAGTCGCCGATCTGTACTTCATCCATCGTCTTCATGTTGTGGATGAATATCTTCTGGGCCATTCCACCGTAGTACCTTTTCCGCGCTCTGAAGTTTCTGAAAATTCTGTTATAGGCAAACTCCTTTCCGTCGGGAGAGAAACTCAGTAGTCCGCCCTTTGGAACCGGGAACTGGACAGGCATTCCTCCATCGACAGAAATCGTATACAGGCTGCCGAACCAGGTATTGTATGTGTGCATGCGCGAGAGGAACACGATGCTCTTCCCGTCCGGCGTCCATGTTATGACTTCATTGTTGGGTCCCATGCGTTCCGGTATGCCCTCATCGTCCTGACGGAATGTCAATTGACGCGGTTGGCCTCCTTCGCTGGGCATGACATAGACGTTGAAGTTGCCGTCGTATTCGCCTGTGAATGCAATCCACTTCCCGTCCGGGCTGAATTTCGGGAACAGCTCCAGTCCCGGACCCGAAGTCAATCGCCTGGCAACTCCGCCCTGGGCCGAGACCTCATAAATATCACCCGCGTAGACGAAGGCGACTTTGTTGCCGTAAATATCGGGGAACCTCAAGAGCCTCGCGTCGTTCATCGCGAAGGCGGACGTGGAAAGAAGGAGAAACAGTATTGCGAGTTTGTTCATTTGGCACCTACTCATCCTTTTGAATTTAGATCCTGAAACAATTTCGTGAAATGCAAAAAAAGATACGACCGCCAAAGTTAAGCGGTCGTATGGAGGTGACACTGAAATAAAATATAAGAAGCAATCCTAGTATCGTACAACCTTTACTGATGAGACCCCAGCTTCCACATCGATGAGAATCTTCTTCTTTGCAGAATCATAATTGGGAGAACGATAGTATCCGTCGTCGTCTTTCGTGAAATCAATAAACGACTTGCTCGAGAGTTCAGCATTGTCTCTGATCCGGCAGCCTGCGGAAGAAGGCACGTACACGGTGAGTTTCGAGGCCCCTGTATCCATCCGCAGTGACGTCGTATCGGCCTTTTCACCCAACCGGACTTTGATCGAAGAGGCTCCGGCCTTTATCGTCGCCTGTCGGACATCGTAGGGACTCAGGTCAAAATCCACGGAGCATGCTCCGACGCTGGCATCGATATCCCATTCGGGTCCGGGATTCAGTCTCATGTCCACAGTATTTCTGGAACCTCCAAAATGCCATCCTTCTTCCTTTCCCTCCAACTCCAGACTCATTCTCTGCGTCACCCCGTCCTGATCAGAATCAAAGGTGTAGGGGCCGATGTTGGATTCCGTGTTAGCGGTGAAAAGCTCTGACGTGGTATCATTTATCGTAAATGATCCGGCCCCCGCGTTTATCGTAAGAGTCGCACGTCGGATGCCCTTGCTTAGATCCTGAGTGAACTCCTGCGAGCGAATGTCGCCTCCATGCCCGCGGAAAATATCGCTCAACCGTCCCCATCCCATCGAGGCCGCTGAAACAACCCACGCGATTACCAGCACAAGGGTCAGAGCATATAGAGCCGCTCTCCATTTGGCATTCGAGACGAGCACCGAAATGCCTGCCAGAACCAGCAGTACCGGCCACAGCCTGAACACATAATGCCAATCGAGCCGGAGCACGTCAAAATTCGACAGGAAGAGTGCTACACCGAGAAGGACGATGAGCACTCCCGCGAATAGCCGGCTAACTTTCATGACTCTCTCCCTTCTCGCCCTTGTGCATCGAGTTCAGGATCAATGACGCTCCGATTGCAACGAGAATCAACGGCCATGTATCGGAGAAGTCAAAATGCGGCAGGTAGTTGTTCGCCAGAAACAATGCGCCAAGGACTATCAGCACGGTTCCACCGACCAAGCTCCCATGGCGTCTTCTATACTCGTATCCGTGGTCGATTTTCTTTTCCTGCATGACTGTCTCTCCTTCTTCGGTTTTTGTACTTGTCTCAAAGACAAAACTCTCGTTCGGTACAACGATCCATAATATTATATACGCCAGAAGCCCCCACGCACCCGCTAGAGTGGCCAAGACAAAGATGACTCTTACAAATACAGGGTCGATGTCGAAGTATTCGCCGAGCCCCCCGGCCACTCCTGCGACAATTCGATTCTTCCTTGAACGATATAGTCTGCGTTCCATGTTTCGACTCCTTTTGAAAGAGCCTACGCGCATAGCCGTGAAAAGTTTCCCCTTTTGCCATCTCGCATCTCCCTTCCGGATGGTGCAGTCAATAATTCAGGGCAAAAAAAATCCCGGCTGAATTGCTCCAGTCGGGATTCGAAAGCAAAAGCGGCCTTAGATCTTCTTTACCTTCGCCGCTTGCAACCCTTTGGGGCCTTGTTCAACTTCAAATTGAACCTTGTCGCCCTCTTTCAAAGTCTTGTAGCCTTCGCCGATGATGGCTTTGAAATGAACGAACACGTCATCACCGCTCTCGCGAGAGATGAAGCCATATCCCTTGGTTGCGTTGAACCATTTTACGGTTCCTTGCTCCATTGCTGGATCCTTTCACTAATGTTACTGAATGCGTACCCGAGCCGTCGCGCCAGATGTACTTGGCTTATACAGAGTCGTCCTGGCCTAAGGCGGGACCGGTGAAGAGAACAGAAAGTTCAGCACTTCACCTCTGCATACGATGCTACGCCTCGTGTAGAACCCGCAGCAACTGAGCTCGCACACCTGCGTGTCGAAGCACTTCGGTGCGTAGACACACGGGGAATTACATCTGTAGCCACAACCTATAGAACGATGGTTCATTTCACCCATTCCGGATGTCAGGCCATCGCTGCCGCTCAACTGTGAAAACCGGATGCGGCACAACGCCAGAGGCGTCATTTGGCGCAAACAACGGTGTACTGTTATTTGCGGCTACATGATAGCTCCTGCAGATATCAAATGCAAACAATGTTTGTGTAAAAAAATCTGATGGATCCGAAAATCTTTCAAAACAGCCGATTCCCTGTGATCGTAGCTTCATAGGTCTCAGCAATATCCTGTACTGGAGACTCAGACCTTCTTGTCAATGGCTTTTGCATCGGCCTCACGGAACGGATCAACCAGCTGATGGCGCAGCTGTTCCAGCGTGAACGGTTTGTGCAGAAGTCCTATCCCACCGTTATTCATTATGTCCTGTACTCTTCCTTCGGAACTGTAGCCGGTCGATACAAACACGGGAACACTCGGTCGGATCTTCTTGATTTCGAAATAAGTCTCTCTGCCATCAATTCCAGGCATGATCATGTCAAGCACGACGAGGTCTACTCTTGTGCCACTCTTGATTACCTCAACGGCTTTCTCCCCGCTTTCGACAGCGACAACTGAAAAACCGAATCTCGTGAGTGAGTCCGTGAGCAGATCTCGGATTTCAGCTTCGTCGTCTACCACCAGGCAGGTTTTGTCGGCAATTATTCTTTCGATTCCACTCTCCTGCGGGCGACTCCTTGCGGGAATCTTCTCCGAAGAAGCAGGGAGGTATATCCGAAACGTCGTTCCCTTTCCGAGCTCGCTTTCCACCTCAATGTCACCGCCATGGTTCTTCACGATTCCGTACACCATGGAGAGTCCAAGCCCGGTTCCTTTTCCCTTTGGTTTCGTCGTGAAGAATGGTTCGAAGATTCGCGTCTGGTTCTCCTTTGAAATTCCGTGACCGTTGTCAGCGACTTCGACAACGACGTAGTCCCTTGCCTCCAGGTCAAGCTTCGAGCCGGGGGGCCGCTCGGATTTCAGGAACGAAGTCGATATTCTCAGCGCACCCCCGTTCACCATAGCATCTCGGGCGTTGATCGTAAGATTCATCATGACCTGAGAGAGTTGAGACTCATCGCCTTCGATGGCAGGCAATCCGTCGGATAGATCGAGAGAGACAGCCACATTCTTCTCGATCATCTTCCTCGTGATCTCAATCGTTTCTCTGCAGATTCTGTTGAGATCAACGCGCATCACTGCTGTTTTTCCGCCGCGGGCAAAGCCGAGAAGCTGATTAGTAAGTTCTGATGCCCGCCTCGCAGATTTCTCAATCGTGGACAAATATTTCGTCAATTTTTCGTTGCCCTTGAGTTCGATCTTCAGAAGTCCGGCGTAACCAAGTATCGCACCAAGAATATTGTTGAAATCATGCGCCACTCCTCCTGCAAGCGTGCCCAGGCTCTCCATCTTCTGCGAATGTCTCAGTTGATCCTCGAGCCTCCTGGTTTCCGCTTCGCTCACCTGCCGCTCATACTCGAATGCCAGGCGCTGTTTGACCAACTTGAGGATGCTCATTTGGGCTCTACCCATATTCAGGACACGCTCACCTGCCAGGACAATCAAGCCGACGCATCTGTTGCTGACTTCAATCTGCGTTGCGTGATAGGATCGCCAGCTATTCTCATTCCGGAATATTTCCCCAATGCGACTGATTTCCTTGGGATCGTTTTTCAGAAGGCTTTTCACGCCAGTGATCACAATAGTGTGAAGATATTTGCTCCCAAGCCTCGCTGTCTGGGCAAGACTGGAATCACTATCTTCATCACATTCTCCTATGTATACAAGTTCAGTGTTGAAAACGTCTGCCAGCAGATCAGTGTAGCTCTCGAGAAGATCCACACCACTTCGCTTGAGCCCTACCTCGTATGCTCTTTCCATCCAATCGCCTGTTCGCACAACATCGGACACATCGTTCAGAAACAGTATCTGGCGATTCAACCCCGGTTCGGTCTTTATCCTGCTCGAGACAACATCAAAATGATGCTGAAGGCCATCAATTCTTGCAGTCGCCCGATATTTTTTCTCTGGATTGCTGGACTTCACAATCTCGGCAATCGTTTCGCGTGAAGGCTCTTCGAAGAAACTGGCTAACAGTCGCCCCTTCGCGAAAGCAGCCTTCACATCGAACGTCTCGAGAAAATTATCGTTACAGAACTCGATGACGCCATTGTTATCAGAAACCACTATTAAATCGCTGCTTGATTCAGTGATGGTTCGATATCGCGACTCTGATTCTTTTATCTCACTGTGCATCTGCTCCTTCCTGAGAGCAAGCGCCGCCTGATGTGCAATGGCTTCAAGAAATTGCAGCTGCTCGTTTCCAAAGGCCTTCGTCTGTGTGAAGCTGTCCAATGAGATTATTCCGAGGACTTCATTGTCAACCATGAGCGGCGCCGCTATGCATGACTTGAGTCTGTGGCTTGCCGGGAATGCTGAAAGTTGTTCCGGTAACTGATAGGCAGAAGCATCTTCAATTATCCACGGTGTCCCATCGATGAAGACTTTCCTGAACCATCCTTCGTCAGGCCCGAAGTTGAATGACTCTTTCAAGTCTTCAGGATAACCGACAGATGCGCTGAGCTTCAGCCTCTCGGTAGTCCGATCGAATATCAAGACGACACCAGCATCCGCATGTGGGACAGATTCCTTTGCCGATGCGATCAGCTTCTCGAGCAACTCGTTGAAATTCCTGCTGTGCATCAAAAGCATGTTGATGTCGAGCAATTGCTGAAGCTGCTGCGTTTTCAGTTCGAGATTGTTTCGAGCGGTGATTTCGTCCGTAACATCGCGAGCTACCGAAAGAAGGCCGGTAACCTTTCCACCTTCCGAGATAGCAGTCACATTGTAATCAACAACTCTGATTTCGCCCGACTTTCTCACGAACCTGAATTCGTACCGATTCGGGACTTCCTTCCCCTTTATTCTCTGTCGGTAGTAGCCCATTACGGTCTGCAAATCGTTGGGATGAATCAGGAAATCCAACCCCTTGCCCAGCACTTCTTCAGCCTTGTACCCTGTGAGTTCTTCAAACTTCGGGTTGACGTAGAGGAGGTTTCCTTCCATGCCGATGAAGATGACCGGATCGTTTACGTTCTCCAGGACAAGGCGGTAGAGGCTCTCGCTTCTCTGAAGAGTCTGGTAGAGGCGCGAATTGTGGAAGGCTATCCCGAATTGCGACGTGAAAATCTCGAGAGCGTCCCTGTCTGACTCCGAGAATGGTTCGTCTTTGATCCGGGTCATCGCAATCATTCCGAGAAGCTCGTTGTTGTGAGTGATCGGAACTGCCAGCAGATGTTCGAGGTCAGGACGGCCGGAGAGGTAGGTCGATTTGGGGTTGAGGTGGGCATTGTTTTCCAGAACGGAGCGTGAGTCCCGCGCAGCCCGGCCAAGCAGACTAGTTCCCAGCGGAATTTCCGGCATCATGAAATAGGGCCGTTTGCCTCTTCGAACCATTGTCTTCTTCTCGACAAGCGAACCCTTGCTCTGTTCAAAAAGGAGCAGCCTCACTACATCCGACGGCACAATAGTGTTGAGTTTTTCATGTATGATATCGAAGATCTTCTCGGGTTCCAGATTCTCATGAAGCTGTGAGCTGATTTCGTGGATAGCCTGCAGCTTATGATTCTGTATGATCTGAGCCTTCACGCTCTCGTTGTATTCGAACAACAATGAGCTGATGTGTACTATTGCATCAAAAGCTTCGAGTTCCTCGTCCGTGAAACTCTTTCGCACATTGCCGACCAGGATTCCGCCCAGCAGTTGATCCTTGCTGTAGAAGGGTGCGTTATAGATCGAGCGCACTCCGGCGAACTTCTGGATCATCCGCGCGGCCTGGGACGGCATGGTCGTGCCGAAAACATCTGCAAAGTCATTTCCCATCCATGGCTTTCGCTCAGCCGTATACTGGTCCACGACACAGTTCTCTGGATCGAACGGGAAAACAAACGTATCGAGAGAAATTCCAAAGAACATCTGTGCGAACTTCACGAGTTTTCCCTGCGGATAAATCCCGTACACTGCGAAGCCTCGCTGGCGTGGAAAGAATCTTTGGAGACTCACGACCTTCATGTCGAGCTTCTTGACAACCTGTTCGGCCATTTCCTGCATGACGGATTTCAAGTCGTTCGTCTCGACCATCTTTCTGACAAGAGAGGCGAGAATCTCGATCTGGTGAGACTTCAGGATTGACTGATGCCGGGAGTCAATCGCTTCCCTCACGAACCCAACGGCCTCCACTCTTTCCAGCAGAAGCCTTGGGAATAGCTTCATGGACACGAGAGTGACCGGCACATAGGAATCTGCCCCCATCTGCAAGGCTTCCCAATAGACTCCGTCGGAGTAATCCCTTGAGACGATCACGACCGGGAGGAATGGGTCTATCTCCTTAGCCGTTTTCAGAATGGATTCGGGTTCGCCGACGGCAAGGTCGTAGTCTATTACAAGAGCATCAAACTTTTTCGACATCAGTTTCTTGCTCAGGCCAACGGAGCTTGGGAGAGCCTCTACGATGAACCCCAACTTGGACGCCTCAAGGACACGGATGAACTGATCCCGGAGATCCATTGAGTCCTCAAGAATTAGAACCTCTATTTCCTGGAAGGAGCGCTTAGTCGTGTGTGCTTGTCCTGTTTTCGAAGTGAAGTTAATAACGGACACGATGTTTTCAAACAAAAAAGGCATCCCGGTGCCGGGATGCCTTATTCACAGATCATTTATCTCAGCCAAGGTAGGCTCTAAGCGCCTTGCTTCTAGTAGCGTGGCGCAACCGCCGAATCGCCTTCTCCTTGATCTGCCTGACTCTTTCGCGGGTAAGATTGAACTTCTCACCTATTTCTTCCAGGGTCAATGGATGCTCGCGCTCAATCCCGAAATAGAGTCTGATTACCTCAGCTTCCCTGTCCGTCAGAGATTTGAGGGCGCGCTCCACTTCGGTCCGCAAAGATTCTTTCATAAGGGTGTAGTCCGGCGGTAGCTGATTATCGTCCGCCATTACATCAAGCAGCTTGTTGTCCTCACCCTGGACGAAGGGCTGGTCAACCGAAAGATGCCTCCCCGAAATCTGCAGCGTCTTGTCGACCTCGTAGAGACTCATATCCAGCTGTTCCGCGATTTCCGACGGGCTCGGCTCGCGCTCAAATTCCTGTTCGAGTTCGCTGAACTTCTTCCCGATTTTGTTGAGAGCTCCGACGCGGTTCAGCGGGAGACGTACAATTCTTGATTGTTCCGCGAGAGCCTGCAGTATCGACTGCCTGATCCACCATACTGCATAGGAAATGAACTTGAATCCGCGCGTCGGATCAAAGCGCTTTGCCGCCTTTATTAAACCGAGATTTCCCTCGTTTATCAAATCACCGAGAGAAAGCCCCTGGTTCTGGTATTGTTTCGCAACACTGACAACAAATCTTAGGTTTGCCTTGATTAACTTCTCGAGCGCTCTCTGATCATTATCCCTCACCTTGATTGCCAGCTCAATCTCCTCCTCAGGTGTCAGCAGATCGACCTTTCCAATTTCCTGCAAGTATTTATCGATCGTCTGGTTCTCTCTGGAAGGATATTGCTTACCGACTTTTATCATCTAGTTACCTCGTTTGTTTGCAAATACTAAACTTCTTCGCGTTCATGATGCATGCACATATTTGACACTACAAAGACCGGTTGGTTCAATCACCTTAACGTTGGAACTGTCTTTTTCGCTCCATGCCAAATCGATGTCACGACATTGAGAAGAGAGTTGGCACGTCAACAATCCAACCAGTATCCCGCTCCGATTGACGACTGCGGGCACAATTTTCTCTCTGCTGATTAGTCGAACGCGAATGCGGTCAGGCGTAGACTTCCTTCTCGTTACACTTACACACTTTCACAAAATGCTGATTGTACTTGTAGCTTTCCTTCTCAGTCTTTTCCGCAGAAATAACGAGGACATTTTGGAGTGTCTCGCCGCATTTGGGACATTCGGAACCCTTTTTCCCTGCCATCGCCTTAGCGGCCTTTTCCGCAAAACTTGTTGTTTTAGCCATTTTATTATCTCCTTTTTTATAAAATCTTCACGACGTTCCCACCACTCGTGTGAGCCCGCTGAAGCACTTTCTGAGCAGTGATCACAAGTTCGGAGGGATCGTTTTTGCTATCGATGTTCAAGACTGCAACGCTTATCGTCGCCATATAGTTTCTTGTGCCAATTTGGTACACTTTTGTGGCCAGATTCTTGCGGAACTTCTCTCCCCATGCAAGTGCCTCGTGTTGAGAGAATCCCTCAAGAATGATTCCGAAGGAATGGGCAGATACTTTCCCTATCGCATCATATGGTTTCAGCCAACCTCGAACTGTCTCTGCGACATCCGAAAGTATGTAGTCCACTCCGTCAGCCGAAAACCTGTTCCTGATTTCGTCCACCCTGTCCAAGCCCATAAGAACAAGTGCACTTTTGATCTGAAGATCATTCGCTCTTCCAATCTCTTCTTCCAGCCTTTCGAGGAAGAATCTCTTGTTCAGTGTCCCGGTTGTTCTGTCAAAGACGACAAATTTGTCGAGCAATTGATTTGCCTGACTTATTTCCGCAGCGAAGGCGCCAAGGCTGACAAGTTGCCTCATCCCGTCAACCTCCAGTGAAGAAAACTTTGCAGGAGTAAGGCTTTCGACAGTTATCACGCCGAAACAAGTGTTCAATCCGGATATTGGGATTGCCACGAACGATCCCTTTCCAAGAGGCTCGTTCTGATTGAACCTGTGCTCCTCGACCCGAGAAAGATCTTCCATGTAGAGAGCTCTGTTTTCCCTCACTGCCTTCCCCGCAAGTGTGTCACTGAGGTTGACTTTACATCCTTCCTCTACGTACTCGGAACCTGAACGTTTCACGACTCTGGACACTGACCAGGTATGGACCTCACCTTGAGAAACAAGACTCACAAACTCCGCATCGACGGTATCGGAGATCGCGGTTGCGATTGCGGATAATATGGAATTGACATCGGCCTTGGTAATTAATTCATTCCCAAGCCACTTCAGAGAGTTGAACGCGCTTTTCACGACAGTAAGATCGTACTTGTCGGTTATCACGCGCAGGACTGTTGAGAAGAGTCTCGTGAAGTTTCCCAGCAGGGGGACAGTCTCTCTACCGAAGCCTTCATCTGTCAGGCTGTCGGCGACGAGTACAGCTATGACCTCATCCCTATAAAATATCGGCACGCCAATCAGACTTTTTACACCAGAAGGTGATTCATAGTATGGTACCACATCTATCTCAGCCGCCGGATTGATTTCAGATATGATCTCGGGCTTCCCACTCAAGGCTATCCTGCTTATAACATCATTGCCAATGGGAAAGCGAAGCGCTTTGGCGAAAGAGCTCGACTTTGTTATCTTGTCGGCAACCGCAAGGAGTTGCCTCTCTCTGTTCACCCAAAACAACACGGCAGTATTTGCAAACAGCACCTCTTGAACAAGCTCCAACAGCCTGTGAAGGATAGACTGGAATTCCGCTCTCGGCTCCGCCGGTGCTTGTTCTTCAGGCTTGAAATAAAAAGTGTCGATAATGTTGAACCTCGGTCCCTCCTTCTTGGGAACGAAGGTCCGCTGTGATTCCTGAGGTGGAGAGGAAATCGGCTGGCGAGCAACTTCCTTATCGGCACGAACGACCTGCGGCTCCTCATATTCGGCATAGTACTCCGAACTGATATCGTCAAAAACATACCGCTTTATCGGTTTCTTCTTTTCTTCGTTCACTTGAGGAGGTCAGTAGAGGTTGTGGGCACAATTGTTCATTTTGTGGTAAATATAATAGGTTTTCACGTACAATTTCAATGACGAGCTACTAAAATTGGTATCCGCTCAGTTACGGGGCTAAAATAAGGAGAAAGACGATTTGGGGACTGG
>CAZRXH010000071.1:0-17203 GCA_964603995.1 uncultured Bacteroidota bacterium
TTGGCGAGGTGCTCATTCCAACAGTAATTTTAGCCGCACGTTGTTTGCTAAAATTGGTTGGAATGGCACTAGTCGCGTGCCCTAAAACCAAAAGCCCTCCGAGATTTCGGAGGGCTTCTGACTAAAGTATTTCTATGTGAATCTGCTCTTACTTCAATAGAAGTCCGACACAGAGAGTGCCGGATTGCCGTCGCAGTGACTTCGTCACTTCAACAGCAACATCTTCTTCATCGAAATGAAATTACCTGCTTCCATCCTGTAGAAGTAGATTCCGGTGCTGACCTGTCTGCCTTCGTTATTCAATCCATCCCACGTCACGTGGTATGTTCCCGCAGACATCGTATTGTTCATCAGCGTGCGGACTTCTCTTCCGAGAATGTCGTACACGACGATCCTGACAGCCGACAGTTTCGGCACGTCAAACGATATGACGGTCGTCGGGTTGAACGGGTTCGGATAGTTCTGATCGAGCGCAAACTTCGTCGGCACTCCCGGCTGCTTTTCGACGGCTGTGACAAGGAATGACCATGTTTGGGTTGCCGTCAAGCCACCTTTGTCGCTTACCACAACTTGCACACTGACGTTGCTGCGAGTGTTTGGAAGAGTAGTCGTGAAAGTACTGTCATGACCGCTCTGGGCCACACTATTCACACTCCAGCTGTACGAAAGCGTATCGTATGGATTGACCTGCGGCACAGTCACGCCAAAGGTCATCGAGGAACCGATCTGGACGCTATCTGGTGGCGTAGCAGGTGTGTGACTCAATATAATGGGTTGGACGTACTTAATCGTAACTGTTATCGGTACAACCAGTGAATCATAGGCACCAGCCGGATCCGTAGCCTTAAACGTTACGCTGTAGGCACCCAACTGGTTGTAGCTCGGCTGCCACGCAAAGGTGTGCGTGGTAGCACTGAATGTCGCACCTGCCGGCAGACCCGACGCGCTATAAGTAATCACGTCATTGTCTGAATCGGCAGCAGTTACTGTGAACGTTAACGAATCAAGTTGCATCACCGTCTTCGCACTGACAGGCGTGAAGTGCGGCTTGTGGTTCACACTTGTAACAGTTATCGCAACGGCCATCGTATCGGCAGCGCCGTACGGATCCGTCACCATGAAGGTGACACTGTAAGCTCCGGACTGTGTGTCACTCGGTGTCCATGTGAACGTGCGTGTTGCCGCCGTGAAAGTCGCTCCTTTCGGGAGGCCGCTTGCACTGTAGGTCAAAGAGTCGCTGTCGGAATCTGTTGCACTCACAGTGAAGGTCAGGGTACTTCCTTCAGCCACGGTTTGCGCGGCCACCGGCGTGAAAATTGGCGCATGATTCGCCACGCCGGTAACTGACCCATTTATCGCTCCGGCAGACGGAGTCCCTTCATTGTATTGGAAGCCAGACACTGAAAGTGCCGACGTCCCCACCTTTGCGATCGTGCCCGTCAGGTAGATCAACGCTCCCGAGCCAGATAACGCTGCCGTTCCGGCAGCGGCAACCTTCAGTGTGTCGAGCGTGGTGCCGTGGACAACATTACTCGTTATCTGCATAGAAGACGACAGGCTGTTGGTGGCAGAAACTCCCACGTTGCTCAATATCGTTGGATCAAAGGCCAAAGAGAACTGGAAGGAATAGACATTCTGGCCCGTAAGGCTGTTAGTGTTCAGTGGAATCATGACCGTTGAGCCCACCCGGCCGGTGTCGGCTGGTATGGCCACGGCCAGCGTAGGGACCCCTACTGAGCCATTCGTCAGTGTAGCAGCCGGTGCGCCTTCATTAAATTGGAAAGCTTGGAATGTCAGAGGACTAGTTCCGGTCTTTACCAGCTGCGTGTTGATGTTGAGCAGCGTGCCACTGCCGCTAAGAGCTGACGTACCCGCGGCAGCTACCTTAAGTGTATCGCCAGAAATAATATTGTAGGAAAGCTGCATGTTCGCGGAGATCGTTCCTGTTGCAGTAACGGAAGTCACTTTCGCAACACTGCTGTCGAAGGCCATCGTAAACTGGTACGAGTAGACATTCTGGCCAGTCAAACTGCCAACTGTAACTGGCAAAGCCACGGTGGAACCCGACTGTCCCGTCGCGGTTGGCAGGCTTACCGTCACCTGCGCAATACTCAAACTGCTCTGTAGTATGAGCATAGCGAAGGCGAGAGCGAACAACCTTATTACATCTCTGCTGTGTTTAGACATTTTACTCACCTTTCTTTTTTGTAGTCCCGTCCCGACGCTAGTCGGGACGGGCTCGCTTTGCTCTTTACTTCAGGAGCAACATCTTCTTCATCGACACAAATGCGCCTGTCTCTAAGCGATAGAAGTAGACACCGCTGGAGACTTGTTCACCTGCGTTGTTCAATCCGTTCCATATCACCGAGTAGTAGCCCGGCTGCTGCACGCCACTGGTAATGGTTCTCACCAACTGACCAGTGATGCTATATATCTGCAGCCTGACATCCGACTGTTTCGCAATCTGGTACTTGATCGTCGTTGTCGGGTTGAACGGATTCGGATAGTTCTGATCAAGAGCGAAGGTAGTCGGGACCGACTTCACCTCGACAGACGACAGACTCTGCATGTCGTTCTCGTTGATCATTGCACTTCCGACTACGTTTGCCTTTGCGGATTGATCCGCGAGCTTGAACTGAATCGTCGCAACGTTGCCGGAAGAGAGCGGCGAAACACCTGCCATAGCTATCTTGAGGATGCCGTTGTTGACGTGGTACGCAAGCTGCCAATCGCTCGGCACATTTCCTGTCACTCCCTGCACGCTCACAGCCTGGCCGATGGTCAGACTCATTTCGAGTGAATTGACGTTGTGAGCATCATTCAGGGCAACCGGCAAGCTGATCGTCTGTGTTCCGTCAGACGCGGGGGCTCCGAGAGCAACCGTGCCTGTGGATACTTCAGATGATACTGCGAACTGCTGGCCCTTCTTCGCCATTGGAGCGAAGTGTACCGAGGTATCACCAGCGACATAGCGGAGTATCAAGGACGCGTCAAAAGCCGTGACCTGGCCGTTTCCGGACACATCGCCGGCCCAGAGTTGCTCTGCGTTCAGCGTTGTGTCGCCGACGCTATACATAAGGACGAGCGAAGCGTCAAACGCTGATACGGTTCCGTTAAGGCTGACATCACCCTTTATCGTGCTGTGGCCAATCATCACAACCGCCATCGTGGTAGCAGTCATGTGGGTCGTGGTGTCAGTGGCAATGACCGTCACTGTATCCGTCATGCCTATCTGCGCGAATGTCGGATTCCATGTGAAGACACCCGCAGAGGTGATGCTGGCGCTATCTATCGCGCCAACGAGAGCATACGTCACAACGTGACCGGTATCGGGATCGACAGCCTTATAGGTGAATGTAAGAGGATGCAAGTACTTTATTGTCGTGTCAGGCAAAGCCTTTGCACCGGCTGCAGTGAAGGACGGCTTGCCTGCAGAGACTACGGTCACAGTGAATGTAGTGTCCGTGGTATCGCTGACACCGCCGCTGCCGACTGCCTGGACAGTGATCGGATACGACTTTCCACCAGTGTTGTAGCCAATGATCCAGCTGAATTGTCCGCTGGAGGTGATGGCTGCGCCGCTGGGTACGCTGCCGACAGTCTTGAATGTAACCGTCTGACCAAGATCCGGATCAGTCGCCGCGAATGCAAAGCTCAACGTATCGCCTTCGTTCTTGGTAACGTTGCCAAGAGCCGCAGTGAACGTAGGCGGACGATCTGTCTGGCTGTAGGTGAAGAGGGTTCCATTGATTGAGATGCCGCCCTGCACGCCGTTTACACGGACGTCAGGTGACCCATCAGCCAATGTAGCATTGAGGTAGCTGCCATCAGCACCCTGCAAAGACCATGGATTGGCGACGTTGCCAGAATCTCTTCTGATGAAGCGAATGTTCTGGATCTGATTCGGGGTGTAGCCAGTGTATCCCTGTGCCTGAGCTTCCATATTGTAAACATAAGACTGACTCAGACCGACATCGGGCTGCACAAACCAGTAGAAGTTCGGGTATCCAGTCAAAGTCTTCGTGCCTGCCGTAATCGGGAAGCCATTATTGCCGCTCGGGCGCTGATCGACGTAGCTGACCGTCATGTTGACAGAGGACGGCAGATTTTGAGTGAAGTATAACGTCAGCGGACGATAGTTCGCCCCGTTCGCAGGGTTAGTGCCAACAGGGAATTGAACGTTGCTAATCGCTATGGAAGCGTTATAAGCCAGGAACTTCTTCACGTTGCCGTACACGTAGCTCGTGTCAACCTTCGTGAATCCCTGGTTGGGCTGATTTTGCGCAGTGGTGCCCTGCTGCAAGATAACGACATTGGAACCTGTCGCGAGAACACCGTTGGTCAGTGTAAGCGTCGCAGGGGAGGTCGCGAAATCAAGGTTTGCGCCAGCCAGCGTAACGGTATTGGTCGCGTTAGTCTTGTTGATATTAATATTTACATTCGCGGCAACAACCTTGTTCGCATCGAGCGTCAGGGTGTCATTGACGGCACCGGAGAACACAACGTTTCCTGCACCGCCAGTCGAGGCAAAGTTGCCACCATTAACCGTGACGACGTTCCCAAGTACCGTGAGTGTCTTTTGGTTCAGATCAAACAATTGGGTCGCATCCGCCGCGGGAGACGAGCCGATAGTGAGTGTGCCCTGAACCGTGCGGTTCGCGTGAAGCGTCAGCGCGTTTGCCGTGATTCCCTTCACCGTCACTGTTCCAATACTCGCGGTAGCGGGCCAGTCGTTATCAGAGGTAGTCACCGCTCCCGCCGCCGTGTTGTAAACAAGATTCATGAGACCAGATGTGGGTGGGACCACCGGGACTGCCAGCGGACCTGTTACATCGATTTCAAGCGTCGCGCCCGATGCCAGCGTAACATTCTTACTTGCAGTGTTCGTGAATGCACCACCAACTGCAAACGTACCCATCACTGTGACGGGAGCGTTCAGAGTAACTGCCGCAGTCGTCGTCAAGTTATTGACGGTCGCGGGCAACTCCTTCGCAGTAGTGTAGGCAGCGTTATAAGTGACGTTGACGTTATTGTCTGCCGGGAAAGCCGGGAGCTTATCCAGAGACGCCGCCGCGTTCGCCACCGTGATCGTGGCACCGTCAGCGAGAGTAAGCATGGCATTTGCACCAAGCGTTACTGCGTTCGCATAAGAGAAGTTTCCGGTGACGGTGAACGCATTGGATCCACTAAGCGTCATCGTGTTGCTGACAGTCAGATTCTTGACGGACATGCCAACACCCGGAGTGAACGTCATTCCAGCAGAGTTGAACTGAAGGACGCCGCTTGACATCGCCCAGTTGCCAGCCGTACGGCTGAAGTTACCAGTGACAGTAAGGGTGTTAATTCCCAGGTCAACATTTCCTGCCGTCTGAGTGACGCCAGCAAAGGAGAAGGTTCTCGCAACCGCAGGCGAAGCGGTTTCTTTGTCGGATCTGAAGAACACGGTGCCGCCCGAGTTAACCGTCAGCGCACCAGCCGATGTCATGTTATCGTTCGAGGTCCATGTGAGGCTATCGCCCTGGAGATTCAACACACCGCCGCCTGTAGCACTGAGGCTTACATCACCCGCAGCCGCCACATTGGTTGTAACTGTGTTGCCAGTTACGATCACACTGAGCGCGTTGAAGTCAAGTGTACCTTTTGTCAATGTCAGCGCGTTAGAGACGGTGACACTACCAGTGGCAAGCTGGACAATGTTTGCCTTTGCGGATTCGTTGAGCTGCAGATTTGGAATTGTCACCGCTGTCGTGAGCGTAAACGCTGTCGGACCACCAGCAGTGTATCCAATCACAAAGTTGCCCGTGCCGGAGACTGTTCCAGCGCCGCTATGCGTATATGCACCTTGAACCGTGAAGTTATTCGCGCCAAGAGCCAAACTTCCATCTGCCTGGCCTGTTGTACCGACAACCGTGAGGTTGCTTCCCAGCGTGAGGGTGCCTTTTGTCAATGTCAGGTTACCACCAACGCTATACTGACCGGCCGCACTTCCCATTGTTAATGAAAGCGCTCCACTGGAAAGGGTCAAGTTGCCAGTGATAGCGGAGTTTGTTGCTGCCATATTGACCGTGACTGCATCGGTAGTGTTCGGGGTATTGACTACCAAGTTTCCTCCGATCGCAGCACTCGTGGTGTTCATGACAACATTCGCACCGGCCTTGTTGATCGTCAGGTTACCCGAAATATTCTGAAGGTTTGTGACATTGATGCTGGTGCCGTCGAGAGTCAGGTGATTGACTGCCGCTGCACCTACGGTCGTTGCCGCGCCGGTCACCGTCGCTGAATTACCAGTGATATCAAGTGTGCCGTTGGCAATCGTACCGACAATTGAATGCGATGCACTGTTGCCGCTCGCAGTGATAGAAGTCGCATTCGCCAGATCAAGTGTCTGATCTGCGTTAACAGTGAGGTTACCTGTTATTGTTACCGCTCCCGCCGGAGGTGTCACCGTATACGGAGTAGTCGAATTTCCGGTAGCAATTGTCAGGCTGTGCAGTTTCGCAGGCACCCACTCATATTCGGTGGCTCCGATCGCCCAGCTTGCACCACCGTAGTAGGTTAAATCATAGTCTGTAGTAACAGTCACCAAATTTCCACCAACTCCAGTGTTCTCAATAACAGCGGTGGTGGCAGTTGCCGGCGCCGTATTCTTCTGGATCGTGGGTCTGACAAGACTTGAATTAAGCGTCAAAGCATTGCCGTTGAGATCCAAATCTCCATTTCTCAGGTAGATCGCGCCGGAGATCGTGACGGCCGAGCCGAGCTGCACCGTCCCACCACCAGAGCCGCGGAGGTCAATGTTAGAAAAGACTCCGCTCCCCTGAATCGTTCCTATCACTGCGGGGGAGGCACCATTGTTTTCAAATATAATCGTTCCACCACCGGTAGAGATATATCCGCCGGTATTGTCGAACGTACCAGTCCCGTCCATTCTTAGGTTATAGGTACTGAGGTCTATCTTGCCAGCCGATATTGTGACATTGCCATTTATAATCACCGAGGCACCAAGCGTAACTGTCTGACCGGCGCTGTTAACCGTCAGGTTAGTCAGTGCAAGATTGGCAGTCGGTGTAAATGTCTGCCCGGCAGTTCCGGAAGTGAAAGCGAGAGTACCGGTGGCAGTGACGGTCCCGCCAGTCATCGTGACATTGCCTTTTGCGGTAAGGGTGTTGCCACCATCGGTGATATTGCCGCCCGCCTGGTTGATGTTTCCATCAACAGTAAGATTGCCTGCACCAATGGTCACACCGCCACTATTGACATTCAGGTCGCTCTTGATTTCGACCAGGGCAGTGCCCGTCGTAAATGTGCCACCGCTCGTCGTGACAATACCATATACTGTGGTTGCGGTGTTGCCGATGGTCAAGTTCTTCGCAACGCTCAAATTCGGAAGCTCACCGCCGCCGTTGATCGTAGCAGCACTCGTGGTAATCGCAAGGGTTCCGCTTCCAATCTGACCCGCGGTCGAGGAAATGATATGGCCTGCGTTTGCCACCGTCGGGCCGCCACTGAGAGTAAGCGTGTAAGCCCCAAGCTTAATTATGCTGCCCGCATTGTTATTGCTCACTCCCCCGCTGAACGTCGAGGAGCTATTCAGTGCAACCGTGCCGGCATTGTCATTCGTGACCGCGCCGTTGACCGTACCTCCGATATTGACGGTTCCGGAAGAAGCATTCGTCACCGAAATAACCGGGGTATAACTCGTGCCACTGATAGTGGCCGAGACCTCTGAGAGGCTCGAAACCGTCACTGTACCGGTTCCATTGTTATTTATCAAGCCGGTCGAATTGGTACCACCAGTAGATGCCTTCTGGAACACAACTCCGCCCGTGAAAGAAATCGTTCCAGCGCCGGCATTTGAGTTGTCGATGACATTAGAGCTAAAGTTCGTGCCGTACACCATCCACGTCACAGATCCGCCGGCGTTTATTGTACCAGTGCTCGTGTTCTGAACGAAGCCATTGCTGAAAGCATTCTGAGTCTGGTCAAACGTCACCGTACCATTGAGATTAAGAGTGCCGGTGTTCGAGTTCACGATGTTACCGACAGCAGTAGTACCCGCGTTACCCAGCATTGAGACGTTGCCGCCAACAGTAACCGTGCCGGTACCGCTATTTGTAAGGTTAGCAGCAGTGAGCGTGAGATTGCCACTGAACGTTGCGCCTCCGGATGAAACCGTGATGCCGCCAGTAGTCGTGATCGCTGACGTGAAAGTAACAGAGTTGCCCGTGTTGCCTACAGTAAGAGATCCAGAACCAAGATTGGCGGGCATTTCGGGTCCTGCCGTCAGGCTTCCCGTAGCAGCACCATAAGTGACGTTGACGTTTGTCACCGTAGGAGATGCATTAACGGTTCCGTTCGTTCTTGTGATCGTTCCACCGGACGCAATCGTCACATTTGCAGACAAAATGTTTAGCGTTCCGGCAGTCAACTTAAGGGCGTTTGCGGTTGACCCTAGATTGAAGCCCATGCTTCCGGAGAGTCCCAGGTTGACTGTTTTGCCTGAGCCGTTTATAGTGATACCATTAGTTATTGTCGCAGCGGTACCCGACGGACCCTGGTATGATATGAACGTCAGGCTCTTAGCGACGTTGACATTCGCCTCACCATAAGTCCCGGTGGCCACCATAATGGTATCGCCATCTACTGCTGAACTGATAGCGTGGGCAATAGTCTGAAATGGCCCCACGTTAAGCCCAGATGCAGTGGCGGCGAGACCATTGTAATTGAGGTCGTCGCCATTGGTACTATTTACGTACCACGTAGTTGCCAGTGAAGTACTCGCCGTGAAGACCAAAGCAAACAAGGCGAGCGCAATACTGCGCAACAGAGTCAGGCGGTTCGACCGCATAAATCTGAATCGGTCTTTTAACATTGTACCTCCCATGATGATTACTTTTTCTTCAAATGATACTGCAAACAAACGGGAAGACTTTTGGAGAGCCGCATATCCCCGCTTGCCCGTCTCTTATTACTACTACGACTTTTACCTTTACAATCAAAACGAAACTCGCCGTAATCAGAATTCATTGTACTCCAAATTAAGGTGTTCCACTTTCTATAAAAATTTAATGAATTTATACATACTCTGTCTCTTTGTCAACAGAAAAAGTGGAATTCTTTCTGCACACCTCTTCAAACGTCCAGCAAATTTTTGACTGGTTCATCTCCTATCGACGTGGGAATAATAACGTGTGTAGTGCACTTTGTCAAGGGTTTCCTCAAGAATTTTTGACTTTTCGCACATTTCATAGGGGCGACTGAAACAGCTCGCTGGCATTAGAATGTAGGCTCACTTCCTCCATTATCGGCACAAACATAGCCCTCTTTAATTGAATCGACATAAATATCGGGAAAAAAACGAAGAAATGAAACTGTCAACACCTTTTTTCTTCCACCAACACTCTGAAGAACCGGGGAGGCTGTGATATCCCTTTTCAGGCGCCAGGCTCGCTATCCTTTGAGGGCACAGAAGGCCCTCGAGTAAACTGTGACGTAGGATAATCCCATACAGCCTTATATAGTACATAACGTTCCCGAAACCCATATGGAGCGTTGGCTAGCCCGAGACAGCCGACAGCCTTCCACCAGTGCATGGACCACAAGGTTCAATGTCACACCGGAGCCGGTTTCACAGCAGGATTCTCTTTCGCACAGTCTACCCCGCCGAATGCGCGGCTCCCGTGAACGCCCCTCCGTGAGGGATTTTCAACTTGCGCCATCCCCACGTGTGGGACTTCGGAGGGGACAGCCTGAAGCTCTTCCTGAAATCAAGCAGAGCTCGCAGCTACTTTTTTCCAAGCGGGAGCTTGGGAAAAAGAGAACGAGGAAAAGTTTCCCGCGGGTACCGGCGACAAGCGCAGATCCGAGTTATATCATGGTACACTGCACCGCTTCCGAATACTAATCGTGGACACGGCGAAGCTATGTTTAAGACCAGGGACAGTGAGACACAGAGGAGACAGGATTGAAGTACGCCCGAACTTTTTCTATCGCGCAACCACAATCAGATAAGCATGCGGTGAAGACAACGCTGTGGATGGCGAGCAACCAGATCTAATAAACGAGGCAATCCTGGGGCTGTCCAGAAGTCGGACTTGTACATATCCAACTATCATTTGCTAATTCCATCAAGGAAAAAACCGGCGAAGTGTTCATTCCAACAATAATTTTAGCTGCACTTTGTTTGCTAAAATTAGTTGGAATGGCACTAGAAACCTTCTCGTCCAACGTGGGCGGTCGGTTGTATCGAATAAAAAATGCCGCCGAATCAGATCGGCGGCACGGCAAAAATTGATTTGTCCCGGTGAGTTTAAGTATTGCGGTGTTCAGGCAGGGACAGCAACCTTGGATTCTTCAACCTGGTGGAGGATCCAGGGATACGTGTTGCGCAGGCCATCGATGAGCTTCATGGAGGGAGCCCAGCCGAGTTTCTCCCTGATGAGCCTGTTGTCGGAATTCCTTCCGCGCACACCGAGCGGTCCCGGGATGTGTCTGATAGACAGTTTCTTTCCCGCTATGCCCATTACCATTTCCGCAAGCTGGTTTATCGACACCATCTCTTCCGAACCGATGTTGACCGGCCCGGTGAAATCGGAATCCATCAAGCGCCTCACCGCTTCGAGGCATTCATCGACGTACATGAATGAACGAGTCTGCTTCCCGTCCCCCCACATCTCGATCTCTCCACCGTCCTCAGCCTCTGCAACTTTTCTGCAGAACGCAGCAGGAGCCTTCTCGCGTCCGCCGATCCAGGTCCCCTCGGGACCGAAGATGTTGTGGAACCTTGCGATGCGGACGTTCAGGCCGTAGTTTTTCCGAAACGCGAGGTAAACGTGCTCGCTGAACAGTTTTTCCCAGCCGTATTCGCTGTCCGGCGCGGCCGGGTATGCGGAATCTTCGGAGCACTTCGGGTTGTCGGGATCTTCCTGGTTGTACGCGGGGTACATGCATGCGGACGAAGAATAAAATATCTTCTTCACTTTCGCCGTCGTAGCGGCGTATGCCATGTTCATGTTTATCATGCCTGAGTTGTGCATGATATCGGCATCGTTTTCTCCGGTGAAAACAAATCCCGCTCCGCCCATGTCCGCTGCAAGCTGGTACACTTCATCAAAGGACTGATCTGTCACACTCTTGCAGACGACAGGGTCTCTCAAATCGCCGACGACAAAATTGTCCGCTGCACTTTTGCCGAATTCAGGATATTTCAGATCTACGCCCCTCACCCAGAATCCCTCTCTCTTCAGCCTCTTGACAAGATGGCTTCCTATGAAGCCGCCCGCACCACAGACAAGCGCCGTCTTCTTCGCCGACATACGATTCTCCTTCAGTTTTCCGATATTGTTATAAAACCAAACGCTACAACTAGTTTATCGGAAATTTGAACGGTTACTTGAAGCGGGAGGGATCTTGTTTCGAATGTCGAATGTCGGATCTCGGATTTACAAATCTGTCTATCAGCGTGCAGCAAAAGGTACTGAATGAGATTAGTCGGTAAAGACCGGCCACCAATCCGCAATCCGCACTCCGACATCCGAAATATCTCATTTCCTTTTCGCGGTCTTGCCTGTGGCGCAGAATATTTTCAGCAATTGCCTGCACTCATCCAGCACCGAATCCAGCGCAGCGGAATCGGGATGATCTCTTTCTTTCAGCAGCTCAAGCCACCACTCGGATTCACCCGATTCTTTCTCGACAATACCGATCTTGTGGATAAAGTCGGCTTTCGACTCCGCCCGGATCGCTTCCCTGTAATTTGCTCCAACGGACATTGAGGATTTCAATAACTGGTAGCTAATCACGTTGTTGGCTTTGTTCACAGGCAATCCTTCTACGACCCTGATGACACCAAGGGCAAACTTCTTCGTGCGAAGCATCAGCTCATTCTTGTCCATACAGTCCCCCGAATTGTTGTTTTGAATTCTCCTGACTATCGGATAAAACTTTCCTCCAAGAAATCCACAATCCGCAATTCGATCTCCGCAATCGCGATCACTTTCTCCCGATTCCATAATATTCAAATCCCAGCGCTCTTACTTTCTCCGGGTTGTAGATGTTACGACCATCAAAAACAACACGTCCGCGCATTAGGCTCTTCAATCTCTCAAAATCTGGTTCCCTAAACTCCTGCCACTCAGTAATCAGTATCAGAGCATCGGCACTCCTCACAGCCTCGTATTGTTCTTTCACAAACTTCACCAGGCCGGTGTTGGTTTCCTTTCCCGTTCTGTGCTCCGATTCTTTCGCTAGTATTTTCTTGGCGTTGTCCTCCGCAACCGGATCATAAGCCACAACGTCTGCCCCTTCTGCGATAAGTGCTCGAATAACCGGGATCGAGGGTGCCTCACGCAAGTCATCGGTCTTCGGTTTGTACGAGAGCCCCCATACACCGAATGTCTTTTTCTTGAGATCACCTCCGTAATGGCGTTTTATTTTATCGACGAAGTATACTCTCTGCATTTCATTGATGTTGTTGGCGGCAGACACGATTCGCATCTGCACCCCATAGTCTTCACCAGTTTTTATGAGTGCCTTTACATCCTTCGGAAAACATGATCCACCATAGCCTACGCCGGGGAAGAGAAACTGGCGGCCAATCCTCGGATCGGCAGAGATTCCGCGGCGAACCATTTCGACATCGGCCCCCGACATATCGCATAACTTGGAAATCTCGTTCATGAAGGAGATCTTCATCGCCAGGAAGGAATTTGCAGCGTACTTGGTTATCTCCGCACTTCTCTCATCCATGAGGATGAACCTGTCGGACGATCGCATAAACGGTGAATAAAGCTCACGCATCACTTGCGCCGCTGCAGGATCGCTGGTTCCAACCACAACACGATCAGGAGACATGAAATCCGGCACGGCTGCACCCTGCTTTTGAAACTCCGGATTTGAAACAATAGTCACGGGGATTGACGTCTTCGTTGAGAACACCTCGCGGACTCGCTCATTGGTTCCCACAGGCACCGTGCTCTTCAATACAATTATCTTCGGCTCTCCTATGATCCCTGCGATTTCTTCCGACACATTCATTACGTGCTCAAGGTCTGCACTGCCATCCTCTTGTGGTGGGGTCGGTAACGCCAGGAAAATAATTGTCGCTCCCCTGACGGCATCCAGAATTCTCGTCGAGAAAGAAAGCCTCTTCTCCTTGATGTTTCGAGTGATGAGTTCCTGAAGGCCAGGCTCGTAAATCGGGGACTTCCCTTTCTTGAGTTGCGCTATTTTTTTTGTATCTACATCCATGCATATGACGTCGTTTCCGGTCTCGGCAAAACAGGTCCCGGTAACAAGGCCGACATAGCCGGTTCCGATAATTGCAATGTTCATGATGTAATTCTCAATTTTGAATTTTAAGTTTTAAATCGTGAATTGACAAAGTGCAAATGTTAAAGCTGGCCGGACAGCAAAAGTATCCCGGCCGGATCATCTGAGACTATTCCGTTTGCCGTAGAAAATGTCATCAGAGATCGTATTGAATTCCTCCTTTATCATGGAGTAGTCAAAATGAGCCGTCCAATTAATGACCTCAAGCCTGTCAAATGGGAATGATCTGAACAGATTGGAAACTTCGCCCGGATCTACAGAAGCTTCTTTCCACCGTGCCTCTTCCACAATTTCCTGCCATATGAAATCAAACCTTCTGGAAAGTCCCCAGATATCGACAAAATCTTTAATTTCGAACCGGTACAGCGCCGCCAATTTGTTAGATAAGATGTTCCTCCAGCTGTCCAACTTGCCAATAGACTCATCGATCTCAAATCCGCCGAAATGATATGGAACGTCATTGACAAGATCTACTTTTAGTTCGGTTCCGTGGCCCGTGATATAGAATCTGGTGTAATAAGCCGTAGAAACAACCCTGTCACGCATCAGTTTCAATTCAGACAGTCCTTCTTCGCTGGATATGCGGGTCATAAGCTGATCCACATAGGTTGAATAATTTCCGTCCGAGTTCACGAACAGGTCGAGATCGTCGGAGAATCTGTGTTTCAGATAATATCTACTCAGCGCTGTACCGCCAGTGAGATAAAACGGAAGCTGCAAGTCTCTCACGGTTTTCAGGACTCCATCCTGAAGGGGATACAACCTCTCCCTGAAGAATTCCACGGATAATTTCATATCTTTCTCTCAAGCCCTTTGGCCAGATCTTGCGAATCAGATCGGGTGTCAGATTTTCTCGAAGAAAATCGGCTCCAAACAGCTCCAACAGTTTGTACCAGGAAAGTGACTGCAACAACCGCCTCAGCGCCCATTCTTTGTCCAGAAAATCAAGCCCTTCCTTTTTTCCAAGCGCAACTAGATAGAGATCATAGGGATCGATGTTGTAATCCCACACCACACCTTTAAGAATCTCCCTTATCTCATTCTCGCTGTCCATCGCTAAACAAGTTACTTTGCAGAATCCTTTTTCTCAAGCATCGGCAGCAAGGGGAGTGGGCTACTTTGCAGTAAGACCTGTTTCCCGCCACTAGGTGGTCGCTTTGCGACAGATACCGCCGATTGGCGCAGATCATTCTCTGCGTTTATCTGCGAGATTTGCCTCGAAGAGGCCGCTTCGCGGCGGGAGATATTTTATGCTACTGGGTCTAAAGAACGTAAGTAGACCACTACCTCAGCAGGTGTCAGTCGCCGGCGCGAACGAAATCTGAAATACCGCGGATGACATATTCCATCTGTTCGCGGGTCAACTCCGGGAATATCGGCAGGGCAAGCGAGTGCTCAGCAGCGAAATTGGAGTGCGGAAAATCGGAGCCTTTGGCTTTCAGATAGGCAAAGCATTCCTGGCGATGGAACGGGACCGGGTAGTATATTTCCGTCCCGATATCCTTTTTTGTAAGATAATCTCTAAGCCCGTCGCGGTTCGCGACCCGGATAACGTACTGGTTATAAATATGGTAGTTCGTGAGGCCGCTCATCCTGAAAACCGGTTCCGGCAGAAGCACCCGGTTCTTGCCGTCAAATTCCAGTTTCCCTTCTTGCTCGGCAAGACCGGCCTCCAGGAACAGCTTTGTGTAGTATTCCGCGTTCTGGCGGCGCCTCTGCGACCAACTGTTGAGATGAGGCAACTTCACGGCGAGCACTGCCGCCTGGAGCGCATCGAGGCGAAAGTTGCCACCAATGATCTTGTGGTAGTACTTTGGCTTGCCGCCGTGAACTCTCATGATTTTCAGGCGTTCACCGAGCTCGTCGTCGTTTGTCACAACGAGTCCTCCGTCGCCAAACCCACCTAAGTTCTTGCTCGGAAAGAATGAATAACAGCCGATGTCCCCAATCGTGCCGGCTTTCTTCCCGTCCTTGTATTGAGCACCGATAGCTTGAGCTCCATCCTCAATGACCTTCAGGGAGTACTTCCGGGCGATATCGAGGATCGGGTCCATGTCAGCACTCTGTCCGTACAAATGCACCGGGATGATGGCCTTCGTTTTCGGAGTTATTTTCTTCTCAATATCACCAGGATCGATGTTGAACGTAACCGGATCGATGTCCGTCAAAACGGGCGCAGCGTTCATCCTCGCCACCACGCCTGCTGTTGCGAAGAAAGAGAAGGTCGGGAGAATCACCTCATCGCCCGGTTTCAAACCGATCGCCATCAGCGCTATGAGGAGAGCGTCTGTGCCGGAAGAAACTCCTATAGCATGTTTCACACCGAGATAGGAACAGAGCGCCTTCTCGAGCTTCTCGACTTCAGGGCCGAGTATGAAATACTGTGACTCGGCGACTTTGATCAGCGCGTCGTCGAGATCCTTCTTTAATGATGCATACTGTAATCTCAAATCTAATAAAGGGACTTTCATCGGGAAATTCTCGGTTTCAGTTTTAAATTCGGTTCGCCGGTACATTGTTCAAACTTTTCACTGCCTCATCTAGGCGGAGCAGGAAATTCCTGCGCCAGTTTGGGATGTGCTATGTTGGTTTCCGACGCAACTTATCGCGAATCCTGTTCAGATATTCTATGTCTTCCAAATCTTTGTGTCTGCCCACGGCTTCCTTGTTCTTTATCAGCTCGTTGAGGCCTATGTAATAGATCTTTACTTGTTTTCCACCTAATGAAAATTCCTCATTAACTCTCTTGCTCCAGGCTTCATTGAACTCAATCCCCTGAATTTCATTGATCAAGTCTATTCTAGTGGGGGGGACGCCAAATTGAAAGATTACCCCCTTCTCCGCCAGCTCGGCAACATTCTCCACACCCGGAATATCGTTCGCCCAAAATTCATTCAAAGCAGCATACAGACGGGCAACATTTTCCGTAGATATCTCGTAAAAGATGTCAATATCACCCGTCAATCTTGCGTGACCGTAGTAGATGACGGCTTCTCCTCCGACTATCACATAATTTACATCATGGTTTGCAAGAGCCAGAAGAAACTCTGAAACATCCTGTGAAAAGTTATTCTTCACTTTTCAGGCGAGTCCGTTTTTGAAATGCCCTGCTTCTGCGAACGTCGGGAACGGAAGCTCCCCAAAAGCGGCGCTTCAGAATTATCGCAATTTCCTGGCGTTGCTCGTGAGTCATCTCCGACTGTTGCTGCCTATCCCATTCCTCCGCTTCTTCATGATTCTTAGCTTTGTTGATGACACGTTGCATATGTGATATCCTTACAGGAATATGATTCGAACTTAATTCATGATAAAGAAAATTAGTTCAAGCCTCCCTTACTATTCCATTTTCCAATTTATACTTCTTCTTTGATTTCTCACAGTAAGCATTTCCGTCTTTGTCGAACACAAGCTTCTGCCCCGCTTCACTCACCCAACCAGCGATGCGCGCAGGGTTCCCGACCACCAGCGCGAAGTCCGGTACGTCTTTCGTCACGACTGCTCCAGCGCCGATGAAGGCGAACCGCCCGACGGTGTGACCGCATACGATCGTCGAGTTTGCTCCAAGCGATGCCCCTTCTTTTACGAGCGTCTTGATATAGTACTTCGCACCGACCTGCGGATACTTCGACCTGGGGTCTTTTATGTTCGTGAATACCATCGACGGTCCGCAGAAGACATAATCCTCGAGTGTCACGCCCTCATAGACCGACACGTTGTTCTGGATTTTGACATGATTCCCGATCGTTACGTTGTTCGCGATGTTCACATTCTGACCGATCGAGCAGTGATGTCCGATCTTTGCACCCGACTGCACGTGTGTGAAATGCCATATCTTCGTGGCCTCGCCGATCTCGACATTGTCGTCGACAACGGC
>CAZRXH010000072.1:0-14546 GCA_964603995.1 uncultured Bacteroidota bacterium
ATCGAGCTGAAAGTCACCGATGAATCCGGAAATGTTGTCAGGAGAGTCGAGGGTCCGGTGACGGCGGGCATTCATCGTGTCAGCTGGGACCTGAGATATCCGAGCATGGTGGTACGGGAGAAACCACGCATGTACAGCTCGGACGACGGTCCGTTCGTTATGCCCGGGAAATACACCGTCACTCTTTACGAACAGACTGACGGCAAGACGACGCAGCTCTCCGGGCCGCAGAGCTTCGATGTCTACGTTGCCGGTGAAGACACCATGCCCGCTGCGGACCACGCCGCCCTTGTCGCGTTCCAGCAGAAAGTGATGAGGCTCCACGGTGCCGTGTACGGTGCGCTCCAGACAGCGAATCAACTGAAAGAAAGGCTCGGTTTGATCGAAAAGGCACTCAACCAGAGCTCTTCGAATGTTGAGAATCTGCGGATGGATGTCTACAACATGCAGATGAAACTCGATTCAATTCTAATACAGCTGCGCGGCAACGAAACACTCCAGGCATTGAGCGTGAACACGCCGCCTTCAATAAGCGATCGGGTGGAGACGATATTGTATAATGAAGCGATGTCGACGGCGCGTCCGACACAGACCGACGTCACTTCATTCGATATTGCGAGCGAGGAATTCACACAACAGCTGAAAGAACTCAGGACGCTTGTCAATGTCGATCTGAAGAAACTTGAAAATGAAATGCAGACTGCGGGATCACCCTGGACGCCGGGGACTCTTCCCGAGTGGAACGGTAAATGAAGTCGTCATCACAGGGGCTTGAATGCTCAAGCCCTTGTTTTCCTCGATTAAATTTCGCGCTACGATTGTTTGTGAAATGTCTTCCGCTTGCATACAGGTCTGTCTAAATATCCCGATAATAAATGATCCGGAGATTCTGCTGAGATGAGAAAAAACTTAGAGTCGTTAGTTCTAATTTCACTTTTCTTTTGCCTGCTTGCTTTATCGTCAATCCCCCGGTGCGCTTATGCGCAGGAAGATGACGAAGGCTTCGATGTGCCCGGGACAGAACATATCCTCAACAGTGAACTGTGGACTTTCGCGAAGGGTACCCCGTACTCGTCCATTCAATCTTACTTGAAAAGGGAGCATGCTCTCTCGCAAGCGTCTGAGTCCGGAGAGATATCACTTCCGACCGGCTGGAAGCTCGCACCCGCCGGGATGCAGGTCGAGCTCGGAAGATTTCCGTGCGACGCGATCATCTACAACGGAAAGCTGGTGGTTCTGAACACCGGTGATTACTGGAAAGAGCCCCAGGAGTTGTCCGTCGTCGACGTCCGTGAAGGAAAGGTTGTCAAGACCGTCAGGCTTAGTTCGATCTTCCCGTCTGCCTGTGTCGGAGACGATGGCTATCTCTACGTAAGTGGAGGTTACTCGTCGCAGGTCTACCGTGTCGGACAGGATTTTGCCGTGCAGGATAGCTTCAAGGTCGGCGGCTATGCCTCCGGCATCTGCGCTATCGACGCAAAACACATCGCCGTCGCCTACCTGACCGCCCCGAACGCCGAAGGGAAATACGGAGAAGGTAAAATCGCGGTACTCAATGTGGAGTCGGGAAAAATTGAAGAAGAGGCGTCGGTAGGATATTTCCCCTACTCGGTGGCACGTGCGGACGGCAAGTTATTCGTATCTGTTCTCGGCGAGGACAAGGTCGAAGTCTTCAACAGGGAATTGAAACTTGAAGCGACGCTGAACGTCGGGCGTGGTCCCGGGAATATGACCGTCGACGGCAACAATATCTATGTCGTCAATCAGAATTCGGATGCGGTTTACGTAATCGATGCAGCGACTAACAAGTTGCAGAAGAAGATCGACGTCACGGCAAAACATATCAGCTACGGCGCCGTGCCTACGTCTTGCGCCGTCGATGGAGAAAGACTCTATGTAAGCGAAGCGACAATGAATGCCGTCGCAGTCTTGAACAAGATGAACGGCAGACTTCTTGGCTACATACCGGCTGGATGGTACCCGACAACGGTACTCGTACATGCCGGGAACGTGATAACAATCAGTGCCAAGGGCATCCGTGGAAGAAGACCCAATCCTGACGGACCTCAACCGGTGAAGGGAAAGGGAGGGCCCGACTATGTCCTCAATCTTCTCAAGGGCACCGCTTCCGTCGTTCCGGTGAGCGATGTGGCTGCACACATGAAATCCTGGACCAAGATTGTTGAAGACGGCTCGCCTCTTTATAGCCCGGCAAAAGGATTCAAGCTTCCGATAAAGCACATCTTCTACATAATTCGGGAAAACAGGACTTACGACCAGGTGCTCGGAGACCTGGGACGCGGCAACGGAGACTCGACACTTACTCTTTTCGGGGGGGAGATCACGCCGAACGGACACAAGATTGCGCGGACATTTGTCGATCTTGATAACTACTTTGCCGACGGCGAGATAAGCGTTCTCGGACACAGCTTCACGACGAGCGGGTATGCCAGCCCGTTTCTCGAACTACTCGGCAACATTGCATACTCAGGCCGTTATGACGGGTATCCATTCGGGACCGTTCCCGCTGTCTTCTCGCCGACGTACATCTGGGATGCGCTTCTTTCCAAAGGAGTGTCGTTCAGGATTTACGGCGAGCCGTACTATCTGTCAACCGCGGCGTATAAAGTCATTGCAGAAAGTTTCGGCGTGAACAGCGAGATGGCGAAGAGATTTTACACGCAGAGCATGAATCTTGCCTGGGCCACCGACAGAGGGAAAGCTTTCTGCGATTTCGCGCCGAAGTTCTACGAGGATTCACATTCGCCGGGTGAAATCGCAAAGCTCCTTCTTACAGAAGATTTTGGAATGGGCATATCGAAGATATTTGTCGGCGACGGCTTATTGTATAACACATTCAAGGCCGATCGCATATTCAGGGAAAGGTTCGCCGAGTTCCTCTCCCATTTCGCGTTCAATTATTACACGTGGGATCTGAAATATTCCGATCTGAAGAGATTCGAAGGATGGAGGAAGGATTTCGATTATCTGCTTTATCACAATGGTGTACCTGCATTCGAATACATCTGGCTTCCAAACGACCACACGGCCGGCACCAACCCGAATTTCCCCAATCCTTATCAGCTTGCCTCGGAAAATGATGCCGCGCTCGGACTGATAGTGAAAACCATCTCGCACAGCCCGATCTGGAAAAACAGTCTTATACTTGTCGAAGAGGACGATGCCCAGAACGGCCCTGACCACGTCGACGCGACGAGAACCGTCGCTCTCGCTGCCGGGCCGTACGTGAAGCGTGACGTAGTGGTACACGACCGCTACGATCAGCTCAGCATGCTGAGAACTATCGAGGTTATTCTCGGGCTGAACCCGCTGAACCTGGGCGACGCGCTTGCGGTTCCGATGTTCGGAATATTTTCCAAAACGCCGGACTTCAGGCCGTATACACCAGCTGTACCATCTCCCGAACTTATGGAATCCGACAGACAACTTTATCAGCAATTGAATACTACATCAGGGGGGAGTAAATGAGCAACAAGAAAATTTCGGGTGCCGAACTGGCGCGCATGATCGACCACACTCTTCTGAAGCCGGATGCGACTCCGGTTGAGGTTGAGAACTTGTGCAGGGAGGCGCTGGAAAACGGTTTCGCGAGCGTCTGCATAAATCCTTCGTTTGTGATGATTGCCAAAGAGAAATTGACGGGTTCGCCCGTCAAAGTCTGCGCAGTCGTAGGGTTTCCGCTCGGCGCGACGACGACAGGCTCGAAGGTGCACGAAACAGAAGAGGCGATTTCTAACGGCGCGCAGGAAGTCGACATGGTAATCAGCGTCGGGATGCTGAAAGCCGGAGACCTGAACTATGTCGAGAAAGACATTCGTGCGGTAGTCGACACGGCACATTCGCACTTTGTTCTAGTAAAGGTCATTATCGAGACCTGTCTCCTCACAGACAAGGAGAAAGAGAATGCGTGTGTGATTGTGAAAAAGGCGGGTGCAGATTTCGTGAAAACGTCCACCGGCTTCAGCAAAGGGGGAGCTGTTGCATCGGATGTCGCGCTGATGAGAAAGGTTGTCGGCCCTTCGATGGGTGTGAAAGCGGCTGGCGGCATAAAAACATATGCCGACGCGCTGCTCATGATCGAAAGCGGCGCGACTCGGATCGGTGCGAGTTCGGGCGTAAAAATCATCCAGGAGAGTACTCTGAAGTAGTCATACACTCGTTGCCCGCCGCGTGTGGGGATTCAAGACCAGGCGCGGCGACGGGGAGAAAGACGAGCTGGCTGTACATTTAGGGTTGCCAGGATAGGAATTTCGATTCGGGGGTCTCAGGTCAACTGTCGTCGTTGAGATGCTCAACAAGCCGCGTTGAAATTCTTGACGGTTCAATTTCCGCGATTGTGAAAGATGCAGCCGTCTATTCAACACTCCTCAGAAGAACTATGTAGAGACATTCAACGATAGTTGTCTTCATCAGTGCATTCAGGAGTTGCGCGGGGATTTTCCAAACTGCAATCAACAGTCGAACAAGAAGTTACGGGTGCATTTTTTTTGAGTTCCCCTTGGCTTTTCGGAACGGAGATTGACACATATGTGGGTGACATTCACTGAAAACTGAAAAATGAAAGTCATGAGAAAGAGAAAATGGAATTGCAGGAGAACAACCGGAGTGGGAAGCGATTCCGCACACGATGTGTTACAGAAGTCCGGCGATTCGCTGATGAATTCCCAAAACATTTTTCAATTGAACATGTTGCCACACATTACCGCAAAATATTAGGAGGTTCAAAATGGTTGCGCTATTTGTTGTCGCGACAATAATCGTGTTTCTCGTCATCGATTATTTCGTGCAGCGGGCGGCTAAGCGGAAAACGGCTCTCTCACCGGCCGCTCAAATTTCTGCGAAGCCCAGGTTCATTATTCCCAAAGGATATTTTTTCGGCAAAGGGCATACGTGGGTCGAACTTCTCCCCGATGGGTTGACCCGCGTCGGGCTCGACGACTTCGTACAGAAAATAATCGGCCCCGTCAGCGATGTACATCCGGTCCCTGTCAATAGCATTGTCTCCAAAGGCGACAGGCTCTTCACAATCAAACAGGACGGCAAGGAATTGTCCTTCCGCGCACCTATTTCCGGCAGAGTGGTTTCGCTCAACGATGATCTGGCACACTCGCCGGCGGTTGTGAGGAAGGAGCCGTACAAAGGCGGCTGGATCGCATTGATCGAGCCGACAAATCTCGCCGCAGAAATCAAGCAGCTTTCCATAGGCAACGAGGCAGCTGCCTGGCTCAAGGAAGAAATCAAGAGGTTCAGGAACTTCATCACTGCGCAAAGCGCCGCGCTCGTTGCGTCCGGCTCTCCGTCGCCTGCCGGGGTGACTCTTATGGATGGCGGCATACCGGTTAACGACGTCATGGAACACTCTCCACAGGAAATCTGGCTGAAATTCGAAAGCGATTTCCTGGAAGCGGGGAATTCTAAGCAGTCAACTAAATCGTAGTCGTTAATCGGAAAAGGAGAACCATGATGAAAAAGCAGGTAGGAATTTTAATCGATACAACGCAATGCATCGGATGTATGGCATGCGAGGAAGCCTGCGCGGACAGGTGGGGATTTCCTCACACCGACGTGCATGAACTGTCCTGTGAAAAGAACACGGTGGTGCAACAATACGGCGATACGTACGTACCGAAGCTCTGCATGCATTGCGAGGATCCGACATGCGCGTCCGTGTGCCCTGTCGGAGCGCTGAAGAAAACCGCCGAAGGCCCGGTGACATACGATGAGGAGAAATGCATAGGCTGCCGATATTGCATGCAGGCCTGCCCGTTCCAGATACCGAAGTATCAGTGGAATAAGCCCAACCCGAAAGTCATGAAATGCGACATGTGCTTCGACCGACAGCTGGAAGGGAAGCAGCCCGCATGTGTTGAAGCCTGCCCGGCACAGGCGCGTATCTTCGGATATCGTGATGACTTGATCGAAGAGGCTCATAAAAGAATCAAAGAGAACCCAAAGACTTACGTCGAGCACGTGTTCGGGACGACGGAGATCGGCGGAACGTCTACTATATATCTCGCGGGGATTGATTTCGACAAACTCGGCTTCCCCTCGAATCTTCCGAAACGCGCGCTCCCCAAGTACACGTGGGATATTATGGAGAAGATTCCCGACTATTTTGTCTGGGGCAGCACCCTGATGGCAGGCTTCTGGTGGCTCACCAATCGAAAAAAGAAAGTGGCGGAGTACGAGGAAGATCTGAAGCGCGGGAAGGCGCAAAACAGCGACGATGAGAACAAACGGTAAACCACTGGAGGCAAAATGGACAGCAATAGTTTTCTCTCGAAAGTTATCGACTGGTTCCGGCACATGACATTCTGGAAATCGGTCTTTTTGGTCCTTGTTGTTGCCGGCCTGTATTCGACCGTGACAAGATTTGCGTTTGGACTCGGCGCTGCAACGCACCTCAGTGACAGCTTCCCATGGGGATTGTGGATCGGGTTCGATGTTCTTTGCGGCGTCGGCCTTGCGGCAGGCGGCTTTGTAGTTGCGGCGTCGGTGTACGTCTTTCACCTGGATGACTACAAGGCGATTATCCGTCCGTCGGTTCTTACGGCGTTCCTCGGCTATGTGCTGGTTGTCTTCGCGCTGCTCTTCGATCTCGGGCGGCCTTGGAACATCTGGCATCCTCTGGTAATGTGGAACCCGCACTCTGTGATGTTCGAGGTAGCATGGTGCGTGATGCTTTATACCACGGTACTAGCCTTGGAGTTCAGCCCAATGCTGTTTGAACGCTTGAAAATGAACAAAGCGGCTCACGCGGTGCACAAGATGATTGTCCCGCTCGTAATTCTTGGTGTGATGCTTTCGACTCTGCACCAGTCTTCACTTGGCTCGCTTTACCTCATTGTTCCGGAGAAGATGTATCCGCTGTGGTATTCAGGAAATCTTCCATTCCTGTTTTTCACATCTGCTCTGGCGGTCGGTCCGGCGATGGTGACGATAGAGTCGTTTTTCAGCTCGCGCGCGTTTCACAGAGAAATCGAGATGCCGATACTTTCGAAACTCGGTAAGGTAACGGCAGTCGCTCTTTCTATTTACCTGGTTCTGAAGATTGAGGACGCCATAAACTATGATCTGGGTTCCTATCTCATGACCTTCAACATGGAGGGCATACTTTACTGGGCCGAGATAACCGCCGGTGTCCTGGTACCGATAACGCTCCTTTTGATACCGAAGATAAGGGAGAGCAAGCGCGGCTTGTTCTACAGCGCGGTATTAGTCATGACGGGTTTCGTTCTTAACAGGATGAACGTGAGCATAACTTCTCTGGAACGCCACTACGGCGTGAGTTATTTCCCGAGCTGGATGGAAGTCGCGGTTACTTTAATGATAGTCGCGATCGGATTCGGCGGGTTTGCGTGGGCAGCAAAGAACCTTGCAGTGTTTCCGAAGGAGGTCGCGGCACCGGTGCCTTCGCAAGCTGAAAGTTACGAGGTTGTCATGGTAGGAGATGATGTCCAGTTGAAGGGCGGTGAGCCGTCATTTGGAATGGAAGCGAAATAAATGATTCAGCAGAGGCGGGTGAAGTCATGGACGGAAATAAGACGATAAACAAAGTGATACCGGACGGTGAGCTCAATTGCATCTGGGTGGAAGCCGGACTGGTATCCTACAAGCTGTGCGACCGCAACTACGAATGCGAAGACTGTCCGTTTGATCAGGTAATGCGCCAGAAGCCCAGGCCCGCCTCTGACTCTATTTCGTCCGGGCAAGGCAAGTCTGGCGATCTCAAAACCGGAGACACGGCTGCGCCCGAACCGGATACTTTCCTCGGCGTCATTCGCAATATTTTCGACGGGCCATTCTCTCAGAAGCCGCCGGAAGACAGGTCATACTCACACAGCCATGTTTGGATGAAGAAGCTTGCAACTAATACTTACCGGATCGGGATCGACCATTACGCTGCAGGTCTTCTCGAAGGGGTAGGAGGCGTCGTGCTCCCACAAACGGGAACCCTATCCGTCATATGTAATCCATGCGCATGGGTGCTTTGTGGCGACGGTACCATCGCGGTGGAGTCTCCGATGAACGGCAAGATAGGAAGCGTAAACTCCAGACTCACAGAATTGGCGGGTCTCCTCCAAAATGATCCATATGAGTCTGGCTGGCTGAGCGAGATTTATTCGGAAGAGGGAATGCCGAAAGATTGTTTCGACTCGTCTGCGATTGAGTCAGCTTCCAGGAGCAGGTTCCAGCAGTTGAAGCAAGAGATAATCGATGAGTTCGACAGCAGACCGCCCTCGCTGGGCGTCACGCTAATGGATGGTGGAATGCGCCCGCGGAATCTGAAGGACATCATCGGACCGGCGAAATATACGGCGTTCCTCTTGAAGCTACTGTCATCCAAAGCATAACCGCCGGCGCGGAATTCTGCCACGTTGCCCATGAATGACGCGCTGTCTCCGATCTGATACCTACCGTTCCCCTGCGGTACCCCCAAATCCTCAGTGATTTAGCGCGATTGGCGCTGCCACGTTGTGTTTTTCCCGGCATAAGAATTGAGCAAGACTGCCATAGGGCACAGGCAAAACTATGCGCATTACCAGGTATCTCGCGTTCAGACTCTTCATAATTGTACTTCTAGTCATGCTCGTTGCCACGGCAATATTCACAACCGTGATGGTTAACTGGCATTCCGAGAAGTACTTGTCTACTACTACCGATTGGGCTCTCCGCACGAGCGATCTTATCAAGAGATCCACTCACTACAGTATGCTTGAAAACCGGAGAGAAGACATCTATCGCTCGATCAACACGCTGGGTTCTGAGCCGGGAATCGAAGCGATCAGGATTTACAACAAAAGAGGAGAGGTTACTTTCTCGACCGTGGAGGGTGAGGTAGGAAAGTACGTGAACATGAACGCCGAAGCGTGCAACGTTTGTCACAGTCCAGGCAAGCCTCTTCCGACAAACGGTAACACGGCCTTGACCAGAATCTTTCAATCTCCCAAGGGCTACCGTGTCCTTGGCGTCATCACGCCGATAAGGAACGAGCCCAGCTGCTATAACGCCCCGTGTCATGAGCATCCGGCAAATCAAACCGTTCTCGGAGTTCTGGATGTGATGCTGCCGCTCAAGGCGATGGACGCCAGTCTGGTGCAACTGAGGCATTCGACGTATCTGGGAGGTGCGCTCATGTTGCTCAGCGTGACGCTCTTCTCGGGAATATTTATCTGGATCATGGTCAACATCCCTGTGAGGAGACTGACCCAGGGAACGCACGAGATCACAAAGGGGAATCTTGACTACAGAATAAAAGTCCATTCTTCGGACGAAGTTGGGGACCTCGCCGATTCCTTCAATAAGATGACTGAGGAACTCGGCCGGGCGCGGGATGAGCTGACTGAATGGACACAAACGCTCGAAGAGAGAGTCGAACAAAAGACGGACGAGTTGCGAAGGGCGCTTTCCAATATGGTACAGATGGAGAAGATGGCTTCGCTCGGGAAACTCGCGGCGAGCGTCGCCCACGAGCTCAATAATCCTCTCGCTGGAATACTCGCTTATGCGAAGCTGTTGAAGAAGAAGATCGCGAAGGGAAACATGTCGGAGGAGGAATCGAAGGAGATCGAAGCCGAACTCGTCATGATAGCTGACGAAAGCGCTCGATGCGGAAACATAGTAAACAATCTCCTCCTCTTTTCACGACAGAAGGTGGGTGACTTTCAACCACAAAATCTCACTCCGATCATAGAGCAGAGTCTCAGGCTGATCGCTCACCATCTTTCCATGAACAATGTCAGATGCGAAGTCGATTTACCCGGCAATTTGGTGGAAACAATCTGTGACCCGCAGCAGATAGAGCAGGCGCTTATCGCCCTCGAAATAAACGCGATAGAAGCAATGCCCGGCGGAGGGACACTGAGAATCGAGATGAGGCTTCGTGAAAAAGAGCGCGAAGTTGAGATAAGGGTCATCGATAACGGCATCGGTATAAATGAGGAGGATCTGGAACATATCTTTGAGCCGTTCTTCACGACAAAGAAGGACGGGAAGGGGACCGGTCTGGGTCTCGCGGTCGTCCACGGAATCATAGAACGGCATAACGGAAAGATCGAGGTACAGTCGAAGCTGAACGTCGGGACTACCTTCATCGTGACTCTCCCGCTGAACCCGAGCGAGGCGGGAGCCACAAGATTTTCAAATACACAGAAGAATTGAGAGACGAGCATGGCTAATAACGAGAAGACAGCGCAATCGAGCATCCTGATAGTTGACGACGAATTGTCGGTACGCGATTCTTTGAGCAAATGGTTCAAGGAAGATGGTTACAGGGTCGGTTCTGCCGAGAACGCCAACAAGGCCCTGAGCCTCATGAATGAAGGTCCATGGGACGTGATTCTTCTCGACATAAAGATGCCGGGAATGGATGGGCTGGAACTGCAGAAGAGACTGCGGGAAATCGACAAGACAGCATCAATCATAATGGTTACGGCCTTCGCCGCCGTAGACAGCGCTGTGCAGGCACTGAAGGAGGGGGCCTTCGACTATATCACCAAGCCAGTCGATCCCGAACATCTCTCGCATCTTGTCCAGAACGCGCTCAGGACTAAAAAGCTCACCGACGAGAACTGGCGACTTCGCCAGCAAATGTCTGAGCTCTCCGGCGTCGAGGAAATTGTAGGCGACAGCCCTCAGATGAAAAAAGTCATCGATCTTGCCAAGACCGTTGCGCAGACCGACACAACCGCTATGATAAGGGGAGAGAGTGGAACCGGGAAGGAACTCGTTGCCCGCACGATCCATGCAAACTCCTCCAGGAAGTATTTCCCGATAATTACGGTGAACTGCGGCGCTGTTCCGGAAACATTGCTGGAGAGCGAGCTCTTCGGACATGAGAAGGGGGCATTCACCGGCGCGCAATATCGTCGCAAGGGGAAATTCGAGATGGCGGACGGCGGCAGCATATTTCTCGATGAAATCGGAACAATCAGTCAGAAAATGCAAGTACAACTCCTGCGTGTCCTGGAGACAAAGCAGTTCGCACGCGTAGGCGGAAACGAGATGATATCGAGTGATTTCAGGGTCATCTGCGCCACGAACCGGGACCTCGAGGCAGCTATAGGCGACGGCAGCTTCCGCGAGGATTTGTACTACAGGCTGAACGTGTTCACGATCTTTATTCCACCGCTGAGGGAACGGCGCGTAGACATACCTCCGCTGGTTAACCATTTTGTCAGGAAGTATGCGACGCTCATGAACAAGCCTGCCATCGGCATCGATACGGAGGCGATGGACCTCTTGATCCGGAACAAGTGGCCGGGAAATGTGCGCGAGCTTGAGAACGTGATTGAAAGAGCAATGGTCTTGGCAAAGCCACCGGCGATCAAATCCGCCGACCTGCCCTTCCAGCTTTCTCAGCTGCAGGAGCTCGATTCGCAGCGCGACGATCTCCTGACGAGCATGGAGAAGGTCCACATTGCGAAAGTGCTCGAGAAGCTTAACTGGAACATCACAAGGAGCGCTGAAGCGCTTGGCATCGATCGTGTGACACTCTACAGCAAGATTTCCAAATACGGCCTGAAGAAGCCGTAGTCCAAGCCAGAGCCTCATGGGCCTATGGCTCACGATCCTTCTATACTGATCGTCGCGATCAATCCTGTTGATCGTTCGCTCCTCACCTCGCTCGTGAGACCGCTCGCCGAGACTTTCTCAATCGGGGTCGAAGTAGCGCAGGCGATTCCACTGGATGGCTCGTTTGCCCTGAACGTATCGCGGAACCAATACGGATCGACTCCTCTTATTTCCGCACTGCTGGAGAAGTTCGAAGACTTCAGAGGTAAAATCCTGGGAGTCACTTCGGTAGATCTCTTCGTGCCGGTTCTCACTTATGTTTTTGGTGAAGCTCAGCTCGACGGGAAAGTCGCCGTCGTCTCATCCCACAGGCTGCGTGACGAATATTACGGACTCGGGCCAAATAGGGAGTTGCTGCAGCTGCGTCTTCTGAAAGAGTCGGTCCATGAACTGGGGCATGCGTTTGGTTTGCTTCACTGCAACAATTACTTGTGTGTGATGCACTCTTCGACCGGTGTGGAAGAAATAGATCTGAAAACGGAAAGACTCTGCGCTGAATGCAAAGCCAGGCTCGTGCAGAACTCACATCGATGAGCAGTTGATTGTCTTGCGTGACACCCGACGAAGAAACTGAGCAACGCCGGGCGACTGGCGTTCAGCTCGGAACCGGATTGTGACGGGCGCGCCTGGCCATGGCGATGCTCTGTGTACTTCCTGCTACTGTCACTCGTTGCGGACTCTGAAACGCACTTTCAAAGCGTGTTGATCCAAGGAATGCGCTCCGACAAAGATCTCATATTCGAGCGGCTCCACGACAAAGTCTGCACGAGTTTCATCATAATAAGCCAGACGTGGTATTGGCACACTGAATCGCACGGTCTTGGTTTCACCGGGTTGCAAGGCGATCCGGGTGAATGCCCTGAGCTCTTTGGGTGCTCGTTCCACTGCCGATCCGATGGGCGAAACGTAGAGCTGTACCACTTCCTCACCTGAGTGTGTTCCGATGTTGGAAACATCCAGGCTGACCTTCACTGTTCCTGACGGGCCGAGTTGGTTTTGTGCGAGCTTCAGGTTGGCATATCGGTAACTGGTGTAGCTGAGACCGAAACCGAAGGGGAAAGCTGACGTGTTGCCATCGCGCTCAAGCTTGCGGTAGCCGTGCCACAGGTCGTACTCGATTTCAGCTGCGTCTTTGTCGAAGAAGGGGAGATCTTCGGCCCGTTTGGGAATGACGAACGGAAGTTTGCCGCTTGGGTTGACACGACCCAGCAGGATATCGGCTAGTGCGTGACCGCCCTCCATACCGGGGTACCAGAGCATCAGAATCGCCGGCACGCACTCCCGCCAGGCCTCCATCAGCACACAGCTGCCGCTCATAACGGCGACAACTGTACGCGGATTCACGTCGGCAATTCTCTTAATCAGCTCTTCGTCAGCGGGGTGCAGGGTGAGCCGGTCCCGGTCGCCTCCAGTCAGGAATGCATCTGCAGGCTGTCCGACCATCGCTTGCATGAATCCGTCAGCAACCGGAGTTTCCTCCGGAGCAGGAGGAGGAAAGAGCTTAGCCAGATCCTGCATCGTCTTCGGATCAAGAAACTCGCCTTCGTCGGTGTTGGTGTAACCCACTACTAACACAACTGCGTCGGCAGCCCGGGCTGTGGCCACGGCTCGCTCAAGATCACTGCCATCATCGTGTAACACCTCTGCCTGGCTCTTGAGTGCGGCCCGGATTCCGGCAAGCGGGGTCACTACGTAAGCAGGGCGGGTACTGCTTGAACCGGTATCGCCGGTGTTGGGGGTGTCCGCCAGCCGTCCAATCACAGCTATCTTTCTCAAATTACCCAGAGGAAGAAAGTTACCCTTGTTCTGCAGCAGCACGATGGATTTCTCTGCCGCCTCACGGGCCACCGCCCTGTGGCTCTCGCAACCGACCAGTGCCGGATCATAGGCATCCGATCGAATCAGCCGCAGTTGTTGGCGGAGCAGACGAAGCACGGCATCGTCAATTCGCTCTTGCAGGACCTCGCCGTTCTCAACCAGGCGTTTCAAGTGCTCGTGATAGTGCATCTGAAAAGGCATTTCCAGATCCTGCCCGGCGAGCACCGCTTTCCTGGCGTCGCGCACGCCAAATATGAAGTCGGATAACACGAGTCCCTCGAATCCCCAGCGCTTCTTGAGGATGTCGGTCAGCAAGACTTTGTTCTGCCCGCACCATTCTCCGTTGACACTGTTGTACGCGCTCATCACTGCCGCTACTCCTTCGTTCACCACGCGCTTGAAGTGGGCCAGGTAGATCTCGTGGAGCGCCCTGGAGCTGATGTGCACATTGACTTTGAAACGAGCATTCTCCATCGAGTTGAGAGCAAAGTGCTTCACGCAGGCCATGGCGTGTCGCTGCACGCCGCGAGTGAGTGCGGCGCCCAACTCACCAAGATGGTACGGGTCCTCGCCATAGGTTTCCTGAGCGCGTCCCCAGGCTGGATGACGGAGAAGGTTGATGCAGACCCCGCCGAAGAGGGTGCCGCCAAGAGCGCGCAACTCACGCCCAATGACATCACCGATGCGTTCTTCGAGAGCGACGTCCCACGCCGCGCCTCGGGCCATGGAAACCGGGAAAGTGGTCGCTCCTTTCATCACCACGCCGCGGGGGCCATCCGCAAAACGGATGCCGGGGATACCCAGGCGGGAAATGACACCCGCACTCCACGGATGGTTAGCGTATCCCCCGCCCATCATCTCCACTAACCCGGGCCAGAAAGAAGTATCGCCATTCATCATTTCGATCTTCTCGTCCAACGTGAGCTGCGCCAGCAGCTCGTGCGCCTTGGCTTCAATCTGCTCGATGGTCAGTTCCGCCCCAGGCTCGAAGCCGGTGAAGAAAGCTGCTTGGTCATTAGTTTGAGCCACTGTTAAATCTCCTGAGTTTGAGCTTCTGCGTTTCTGCCGGCGCGGCCGGTTAACCGTATTGTGGCTGAGAAGCGGCCACAGAATAGTTGGATCGCTTCGCCTGA
>CAZRXH010000072.1:14646-16862 GCA_964603995.1 uncultured Bacteroidota bacterium
TTAACCGTATTGTGGCTGAGAAGCGGCCACAGAATAGTTGGATCGCTTCGCCTGACTTACACCTGAAATTACATTCTGCGAGTTGTGTAAGATGTGATCCTCCGTCATCATGGCGGAGATTTCAGAAGGCTTCCGTCTGTTGATCGCTGCGATGAAGGCCTTCACTACATATTTTGTTTTCACAAATTAAAAGACCAATCATAGATATTAAGAACAAATACTAATCCCGATTTTGAATAACCTGATAAAAAAGAAAATCCGAATGTAATGCCATTTCTCAGATTTATATTGTAAATCATCCCTAGACTCAATTGATTGGTTATTAAATTTCTAGATACTTCTGAAAATATATTATATGCCTTGAATTTATAATATCTATCCCAACCACTTTGAGCTTGATAAACTACATTTATAAAGTTCCTTTGAAAACCCAAGATTAATCCAAGTTCATCGCTATCCGATTTATTTAACTTCAGTATTGCATTAATATGTAACGTTCTAAAACTATATGTATTTTTAAACCGAATTACGGTAAATGCATCTGCTCCGTTTGAATACTTATGCATATAATATTTATATCTTTGGTCAGGCCAATCATCCATGCCATGACTGTCAGGAAAATCCCCTGTTGTTAAATTATAATTTAAGAAATCATATGAGCATTCCAGATCTAGTACGGGCAAAACATGAAAGCCCAGTTTGGGAACAAAACCTATTGTATGAAATGGCATTACTTTAGTATAAAGGTTAGTTAATTCGTCGTATGTAAAGGGAACAACTCCGGCCGCCAGAGCATATTCATCGTCGGGATGAATTGGGATTGTCAATCCTTCTTGAGGAATGAGTTCTTCAATATTAACCAGATCTTGATGCTTAAAAGTGGATAATTTAAGACTAAACGCTGTGAAACCTACGTAAAAACCACAATGCCATTCTTTTTCAGAAACATCTTCAATACTATCTTTTTCGCTGATATAGGATCTAATAGTATTTTTCTCCTGAGCACAAATTGTAGAAATAGAAAACAAGAAAGGAAGAATAATCAATATCGCTTTATTCATGATTCATATAGAAAATTTAATGTTGCCTAACGCCCGCGGTCAGCGGTCGAGATGCGAGCAACGCGAGCACCCAGTCCGCTGCACTGCGCCGTTGGGCGGGTTTTTCGTGTCGCAGTTTTCCTGATGGATGTTGAACAGCCCTCGACGAAACTGCGGTTCATGCTTTCACGTCGGCCGCTGGCGGAACGCCTTTGAGGGCGTTCGCGATAACTTCCGATTCGGCCCGCCATAGCCGATTAAAGCCCAAGCGCATAACGATCCCTGTTGGCAATTGGACGCGCAGCAGCGGTCCGAACGCAGCATGCCTAAACTTCACCACGGACACGCCCGCCACGTGGTAAGCCAGCACCGGTCCCTTCGGGCGCCAAGCGACGGAAACCTCGACCAAGAGCAGCCGGCGGTCTGTGAGGGAAACCATGTAATGCTTGTTCGTTAGGAACATGATGATGAGGCCAGGAACGATGCCGATGAGACCCAGCCATGGGCTGGCCGTGTCCGCCGGACCCGAAGCTACCAGACGCTCTCCCTCCTCCAAGATGCCTCGGATCGCGTTCTCGTTTCTGTCCCTGAACCTTGCCTTAGTTTTCTCTTCAAGACCCATCGTTTACCTCCAGGTTGGTTGAAGCCACTGTAGGGCCTTTTGCCGTGTCGCCTCTCGGCACATCGTTCAACCCCTTGGTTTTCTTGGGAACAACATTGGCGTCCTGGATTTGTACTCCAAGTAGGATGCCCCAAATCGAATCTCCAATTCTCGTTCTTCATACACTTTCACAATGACAAGCGATGCCGGGGCAAACAGGATAAGAACCCAGAGCGCAAACGATATTGATTGAAACCAGACACCCAATGAGAGGCCCAAAGCCAGGGTTGCAAGCACCATGGGATTACGCGTCCACGCATACAGCCAATCTACCGCCAATTTCTGACTAAGCGCAATGCAAAAGGTGCACCAAGTCCTTTCAATGCAAGGTTTATCACCGCCAGCAGCGCGGCACCGCCGGTGACAATGACCAACAGTAAACCAATTTCAGTTGGTACGGGGAGTAACCAGCCAGGCCAATCTTGATGAGTCTTTATTGCTCGAACGACGGCTGCGCCAGCTAGTGTAGTGCGTCCAACACTTCTTTACTTTTCATTGAAGCAGAACGGGCGCAG
>CAZRXH010000073.1:0-16543 GCA_964603995.1 uncultured Bacteroidota bacterium
AAGGGTGAAAAGGCGGGGCAAGAGCCCACCGTTCCCGGTGGCGACATCGGGATGCATGGTAAACCCCCTGCGGAGCAAGACCAAGTAAGGGAGGAATGCCTTCGGGCAGCGAGGCGGCCAGTCTCGTATCACTCCCGGGTAGGTCGCTCAGATAAATGGCTGCCTCTTCCGCTTCATGCGGGAAAGACAGAATTCGGCTTACCGGCTCACTCCGTATCTTGTCATATTGAAAACCGCGCGGGGAATCCCCGGCAGAAAGATCTTGCGCTGAGAAACAAGGAGGAAGTCGCTGAGAGACATCGGGAAGATATTGATAGTAGGTGGCTCTCCCTCTTTTCCCAGCGGAACTCTGTGTTTGATCTGTCGACGAGGTTCCCTAGACGAGTGTGCGGCAATTCGGAAGCCTGTCGATGAAGTATAACTGGAGACTATCCGGCCAGGTCGACGAAGGGATTGTGGATGAGCTGACCCGGCGGCTGAAGGTGAAGCCTGTCATCGCGAGGCTACTTGCTCAACGAGGCCTCGATTCACCGGAGAGAGCGAACTCATTCTTCTATTCGAGCATGAAGGACCAGCATGATCCGTTCCTGATGGACGGAATGAGCAAGGCTGTGGATCGCGTCTTCGCTGCGCTTGAACGTTACGAGAAGATCATGGTGTACGGCGACTACGACGTTGACGGGACGACCGGGGCGGCGCTTCTCTACATGTTCTTCCGGAACCTCGGTGCGAATGTGGAGTTTTACATCCCGGACCGATTGAAGGAAGGTTACGGAATCAGCGTGACGGGCGTCGAGTACGCTGCCTCAGGCGGGTTCACTCTTCTCGTAAGTGTTGACTGCGGCGTAGCCGCAGCCAAGGAAATTGCCTACGCGTCCTCGAAGGGAATAGACACAATCGTCTGTGACCATCACGAAGTCGAGGATTGTCCGGATGCAGTGGCGGTGCTCGACCCGATCAAGCCCGGCTGCGAATATCCCTTCAAGTTCCTTTCCGGTTGCGGAGTCGCATACAAATTTGCGAAGGCTGTTTCAATTAAGCTCGGGAAGAGTGAGCTTCCGGACGAGTATCTCGACCTGGTCGCGATAGCAGCTGCTGCGGACGTCGTTCCTCTGGTTGGTGAGAACCGCATCCTGGTACAGGCGGGGTTCGGTGCAATTGCCCGTCATCCAAGAGCCGGCATAAAAGCGCTGCTTGACAGCTCTCACGTCGACGTAGGAAGGCTTACAACCGGCCAGGTCTCGTTCAACATCGCACCCAGGATTAATGCCGTCGGAAGGCTCGGCGATGCAAAGCGGGCAGTGGAACTGCTTATTACCGACAATGACGATGTCGCCGGGGATTTTGCGCAAATACTCGAGACCGAGAATTCGCACAGAAAACTCCTGGACGAGAAGACGTTCAGCGAAGCTCAGGCGATAGTGTTGGAAATGCTTGCTGAGGGTGATCGGGACTCGTTGGTTTTGCACAGTGAGTCCTGGCATCCGGGTGTCGTCGGAATTGTAGCCTCGAGGATAGTGGAGGCATTCTACAAACCGACGATCATGCTGGCTACGGTGGATGGCGTGGTCCGGGGGAGCGCACGAAGCGTTGCCGGATACGACATCTTTGCGGCAATAAGAGAGTGTTCCGACCTTCTACTGCAGTTCGGTGGCCACAAAGTCGCCGCAGGCATGGCGCTCACGCCGGAGAACCTCGAGCCGTTCAGAGAGAGATTTGAGGAGGTGGTACGGCGAACCATGACAGACGAGCTGAGAACGCCCGTGATTTCGATCGACGCGGACCTCGACCTTGGCGATGTCGACGCCGATTTCATGAGGACTCTCAAAATGTTCGAGCCGTTCGGCCCGCACAACGCGAAACCCGTTTTTCGCACCTCGAATGTTTATCTGTCCGACGCGCGAATCGTGGGGAACTCTCACCTTAAGATGAGGTTGAAATCGAACGGCATCACATTCGACGCGATAAAGTTCAGGAACGGCGATAGTACCGTCAAAGTCGGCACACATCTCGACGTCGTGTATTCAGTAGATGAAAATCACTATGCGGGTAACGTATATTATCAATTGCATTTAAAGGATTTCAGAAACGCATCCGAATCCGAAGGATCCCTGCATTCGTTGGGCCAAGGTTTCGGAAAAGAAAGTTTAGGAGGTTGAATCATGTCCGGACACAATAAGTGGGCGAAAATTAAACACAAGAAGGCAGGGACAGACGCTCAGCGCGGTAAATTGTTCAGCCGTCTCATCAAGGAAATCACCATCGCCGCAAGGAACGGCGGAGGAGACGTCAACGGAAATCCGCGATTGCGGCTGGCCGTGCAAACAGCCAAAGACAACAACATGCCCGCGGATAATATCAAGCGCGCGGTCCAGCGCGGTACAGGCGAGCTACCGGGCGTACAATATGAAGAGATTACCTACGAAGGCTATGGGCCGGGCGGTGTTGCCCTGATGATAGAGCTTGTCACAGACAATAAGAACAGGACAGTCGCCGAGCTCCGACACCTGCTTGATCGCAATAACGGCAAGCTCGCGGAAGCGGGTTCGGTCGCCTGGATGTTCCAGAAGAAGGGGAGTATCGAGGTCCCCAAGTCTGCTGTCGCTGAAGACGACCTTCTCAACATAATACTTGAGGCTGGCGCTGACGACATGAAGACTGAGGAGGATTATTACGACATCACGTCTTCAGCCGAGGTTTTCGAGACAGTGAAGAAGGCGATCGAGGACAAAGGCGTAAAAATCGGCAACTCATCAGTCCAGCATCTTCCCCAGAACACCGTGCGCGTCGAGGGAAAAGAGGCTGAGCAGGTCCTCAAGCTGATGGAAGCTCTTGAGGAACATGACGACGTGCAGAATGTTTACGCAAACTTTGATATTGACGACAGCGTCCTGGCACAGCTCAATCAATGATCATATTAGGCATCGACCCCGGTTCGCGCAAGACGGGGTATGCTGTGGTCGAGTCTGAAGACAACCGTCGGATCGTGGTGGACTTTGGGACGATCTTCCTTACAGACACGAATTCGATGCCGGACAAGCTAGTGAAGATTTTCCGGAAAGTGGGGGAGCTGTTCGAAGAATTTGCCATCAGGACTGTCGCGGTGGAGGCGGGTTTCTACGGCAAGAACGCCCAGAGCGCCTACAAGCTCGGCTACGCGCGCAGCGCTGCTGTACTTGCAGCGGCACTGAAGAATGTCGAGGTAGTCGAATACTCCCCAAGGAAAGTCAAGCAGGCTGTTACAGGGAACGGGAATGCCTCCAAAGCGCAGGTCAAGTACATGGTGAAGAAGCTTCTCTCCGGTGCTGAGAAGCTGCCGCTTCGCGAAGACGAGGCGGATGCATGTGCGGTCGCCATTTGTCACGCGCAGAATTCGAATCTTGGCAGACAGGGATATAGAAGCTGGAAAGAATTCGTGGAGAAGAATAGTCATGTTGTAGTCAAGTCGGATCACATAGGGCATCTGAAGTGATTTACGGTCTTAAGGGGCGACTCACCGAAAAGAATCCCACATCGCTCATCATAGATGTGAACGGCGTGTCTTACGAAGTGAATGTCCCTGTATCGACTTACGATGTAATTGGCGAAGTGAACGAAGAGGTATCGGTATTCACGGTGCTTGTGGTTCGCGAGGACGACATGCAGTTGTATGGATTTGCCACCAGGGACGAGCGGAAATTATTCAAATTGCTGATAGGGGTGACGGGCATTGGACCCAAGACGGCGCTGGGACTTCTTTCCTCCGCAGGTGCCGTTGACATATACAACTTCATCGCCGATTCGAATTCGCAGGCGCTTATGTCGATGCCGGGCATCGGCAGGAAGACAGCTGAACGGGTTGTGCTCGAGCTCCGTGACAAGATCCATCGGGTTGAAATATCGGTCTCAGGTGGAGTCCTGGAGGGCAAAGAGGAAGTCAGGTCGGAAGCAGCGGACGCGCTGGTTGCACTCGGATATTCGCGCGTCCAGTGCGAGCGGGCCATCCGGGAAGTCTTGAAGCGTGATGCTTCGGCGGGACAATCGGTCGAGGAGTTAGTCAGGGCGGCGCTCAAGGAAGTTAAGTAAGAAGACAGCAGGGCATCCAGGGGACCGGGTTCACGATCTTCTATACGCCTCAATGCGGAAAAAGAAAGACTCGGCTTAGCTGAGCGTGGGATGCATCCCAGTCAGATCGCGCCAGGTCAATTTGGGCTTGCAGGATTTGGCATGCATCTTAACAGGGATTCAACGGGGACAGCCATCGCACTTCTTTTGTGAAAGGAATAACTTTTCCAGTCGGGATAACATCTTCATGGTTCAACCGATGATTACCATGCGGCGTTGACCCCAAAAAGCGCTCTCCGGGCGAGCGGATGCTCTCAGGGGCGACATCAAATGGCATGTTGACTGAACGAAGATCATTGGAAGCAATTGGCAGGATGCAAAGTTTGATTTTTCTGCCGAGCCGTTTAGGAAGTCGCTTGAAAACCGCAGGCCTGCAATGGGTTGACGCTCTTTTGGGGCAGTTCGCCATGGCGCTTTCCATTTACAAGTTCGGTCCTTCTCATGGAATGTAGAGATGGTTAGAAGAAAGCGGAAGTTCGATTGCTGAATTGGCGGCGGAAGGTCCTTTAAATTTCCAGCCGGGGCGAGATGTTCCAACGCCAATGTTTGCACTTAGAACATGGAGCGGATAAATTGTGTCCAGATGAGAATCAGAGCGGAAGGACGAGGCGTTGAGTTCTCGATATTCCTGTGGCTCCCATTGTGATCAGCGTGAGTCAACTCGGTCCGTCTGCAACTGCTCTGTTTCTGAGAATCGCGATTTTGAAATATCATAAGCACAATAATGCGGCGGTTGGCCCTGCGTAGCGTTCCGCTGCAGGAGGAGGACTTCAGTGAAACAGGGTACATTCAAGGTCTACGGTTACAGATGGATTATACTCCTGGCATTCATGCTGGTGGCTGCATTCAACCAGCTGGTGTGGATCACTTTCGCTCCGATCACCGATGCGGCAGCTGCCTATTACCATGTTTCTCAGCTTGATATCGGGCTTCTGTCAATGAGTTTCATGATAGCTTACCTTGTCGTCTCGATCCCTGCATCGTGGGTCATCGACACTTATGGTTTCCGAGTGGCGGTTGGCGTAGGTGCCAGTCTGACCGGCGTTTTCGGTTTGATGCGCGGTATCGTGGCCTCCAATTTTACGTTAGTGGTGATTGCTCAAATCGGTGCTGCCGTAGGTCAACCATTTATCCTGAACGCGCTCACAAAGGTGGCAGCCCGCTGGTTCCCAATTGAGGAGCGCGCCACTGCATCCGGACTCGGCTCGCTGGCGATGTACCTCGGCATACTCGCCGGACTTGCGTTAACTCCGGCCCTTGCGCTGAGTGCTGGGTTTTCATCGATGCTCATGTACTACGGCATTGGGGCGCTCGCGGCAGGTGTGTTCTTCATCGTTTTCACCCGTGAACGTCCGGCGACTTCCCCCGGTCCTCCTGAATTGAAAGAGCGGGCGCTGATGTTTGACGGGATGAAGCGAGTCCTCCGGGACAGGAACTTCGTTTTACTGATGACGATATTCTTCATCGGGCTTGGAGTGTTTAACAGTGTAACAACATGGATCGAAGACATCATCAGCCCGCGTGGTTTTTCGGCGACGCAAGCTGGTACTGCAGGCGGCCTGATGATCGTCGGCGGAATCGTCGGGGCCGTGATATTGCCAACGCTGTCCGACAAATATCGGAGAAGAGTCCCGTTCATCCTCGTGGGACTCGCTGGAACGATTCCGGGCCTGTTGGGGATTACTTATGCGACCACGAATGGCGTGTTGTACACGGCCTCGTTCGCGCTTGGATTTTTTCTGCTGAGCTGCGGTCCCATCGGGTTTCAATACGGCGCGGAAATAGCGAGACCCACACCAGAGGGAACATCGAATGGTCTTCTCCTACTGATGGGGCAAATTTCAGGAATTGCTTTCATATTTGGCATGGATGCGTTCAGAGTGGGGCCGACGGGATCCATGACGCCGTCGCTTCTGGTGATGACAGGGCTCGTTTTGATCAGTTTCTTCATGGCGACGAGGCTACGTGAGTCGGAACTAGTCGCCGGTGCTGCGACCGGAGTCCGACAGGCGGTGGAACCATCATAGGATGCCAGACTGCAGAGAGTATCGATCAATATGTCTTGGAGTCGGCAGCAGCAACCCGAAGCAATTTTCAAAAGCTTCACAGACTGAGCGAAGCGTGCGAAAGAAGTGTTGTCCTCAAATATGAAGACATGATCGCGAACTGGGTCTCCTTCGCCGGAGGGCTGACCAAATACCTTACAATCAGGCAGCCGGTTCTTACAGAGATTTATCAGCGGTCGAGACCGCGTGAAGATGAAGACATGCAGGCGCACCAGCGTTCCGGTAAGGTTGGACAGTTTCGAACCAAATTGGAAGAAGCCACTGTGTCTTCTCTTAATGCCACATTTGAGACTATCCTTAGACAGTTTCAATACCACATATGACGGGTTTTCCGTTCAACTGACCAACTTTGATTGTGGCCCTCCTGAACCGGAACTGTTCGCTGTCAGAAGCGGTACGAGTTCCGGATCACAATGTTATCGGTAGAGGTCGGTGAGTCCACCATTTCGCTCGTCTGCCAAACTTTCGACAAGACCATTCAGCCAGTCGTTGAATTCAGTCGTGAACCGCCATGTCAGATTGTTACTTTCTGTGAGAGTTCGATCGGTCACTCTAGACACAAAGACTCACGTGGCCGCAGAGTTCACATCTTCATGAATTGGAAGTGTGCAACCTTCTGTATATCATATCATCATATGAATGCATTAACGTTGTTTCGCCACTTCTAACATCAAAGGGGAAATGTTTCATGCGGAATTTCTACTTCCTGGTTTGCTTCCTTCTGTCGCTGGTCGTGCCCGGTTTCACGAAGACGATAGTCTTTTATGAGAAGGAGTTTCCGTCGGTTGACAATGGCGCAATTGATCGCGCGACACTTGAGCGGGCGCTGGCGCCCATGGATCCTATATTCGTCGGTATCGACAGTCTCTCAAAGCAGCTCTCTGCCGGAGACCTTCTTGTGCTTCCGTATGGATCAGCTTTTCCAGCCGACGTGTGGACGGTGATAGAAAATCATTTGCGCAGCGGCAATCTCCTCATACTGGGAGGGAGACCACTCTATGTCCCCGTTTATCGCGACGGCACAGGTTGGCGGGTGACTCTTCCGCAGAACACGTTTTCGAAAAATATCGGCATCATGTATTCATACGCTGCACCGCAACAGGGCCCATGGAAGCTTGAGTGGGATGTCGATGCGCCATTCTTCCACGTCAGAACACTCGAGACAGACCGCGTCTTCGTGAATGCAGGCTTCGGCGGAAGATATCGCGGACTTGGTTTCATGGTCGATGCGCAAGGAAACCGGCTCGCGGCACCTGTCGTCGCCGAAGACATGGTGTTTATGGGGCCCCCGCGACGCGGAGTATTCCTGAGTTTCGACGGCGGTTCGGACTATTGGAAGTCTGATCAAGGCAGGGAATTGATACGGGAGGCAGCAGCCTATGCCTCATTCGGAGGCTTGCGCCTCTACGTTGACCTGCAGTCACTGTCCCTGGACCCTGGCGACCGTGTGGCGGGTTCTGTGGATGTCCTGCGAGATGGGAAGCCGGCGAAGCTCACCATCGAGCTTCTCTCAGGCATGAAGCAGCTTCAGAAGAGGACTGTGGAATGCGGCGATGTACTCCATGAGTCTATCGGACTCGGGTATCGTTTGAAGAGGCCGGGTATGTACGCTGTCCGGGCAATCTTGTCGATGGGTGATACAGTTTTCGATCAGTACACGTCCGGAGTTGAAGTCCGGCAGTCTGGATTGCTCGAAACAGGTTCGGCGCTCGCGGCGGGACGTGATTATTTTAAACTCGGTGGGAAGCCGTACCTGCCGGTCGGGGTCAATTATTTCTCGACCGATCCTTACGGCCGGGCTTTCTTTGTCGGCCAAAGTATCGGCGGGAACCCGTACATATGGGAGCGTGATTTCGCCGCGATGGAGAAGGCGGGCTTGACGATCGTACGCACGGGAATTTGGGCGGACCGGTTCAGATATCTCGAAGAAGTGAGCGGTGCCTCCAGCGAACGATTGCTCGATGCGATTGAAGCATACCTGGATGCAGCTGCCCGCCACCACATTCAGGTCATCTTCACTTTCTTTGCCTTCAATCCAGGTAGCGGGATGAGGGGAGGAGCCGGTGGAGGGTCCATGAGACATGAGTCCAATCCTTACGTTGATCCGATGGCAATCGAAGCGGAAACCACGTACGTTCGTTCGATTGTCTCACGTTTTAAGGACGTGCCTTTTCTCAGTTATGATTTGATTAATGAGCCGAGCTATTCAAACATCGAGCATATCTGGAAAGGCAATTCTCCCAGCGGTGGACCGGCGGAAACTTCCGCCTGGCAGCATTGGCTTGAGATGCGGTATGGTACAATCGATAGCCTGGCAAATGCATGGGACATAACCGCGTCCGATCTCGGTTCGTTTAACCGCGTCCAGCTTCCCGACTATGAGGACCTTCAGCTGAAAAGAGACAACAACAGCATGAGCGTGCGTGCGGTGGACTACAATCACTTCGTGCAATATGCATTTGACAATTGGGCCGACGATATCATAAAGGCGATCCGGTCGACCGGATCGAAACAGCTTGTCACGGTCGGTCAGGATGAAGGCGGGGTAACGGACCGCCTGCTGGATCAGTTCATCGCTCTCTCGAATGTCGACTACACGGTCAACCATACATGGTGGCAAGATGATGCCTTGCTTTGGGATTCGGTCGTACCCAAATCTCCTGATAAACCAAACCTGGTGGAGGAAACCGGACCGCAGCCCGTCTGGACGATTGACGGCAAATGGAGGCTGGACGATATGAATGGGCTGGGACTCGAGGAGCGGAAGCTCGTTCTCGCATTCGCAAATGCAGGTGCGGGCGTCCTGCATTGGGATTGGACCCACAGCGATGATTTCGGCCTGATGCGACGCGATGGTTCGCAGAAAGTCTGGTTCGACGCGTTGGAAGGAATAGCTGCTTTCGCCCACAAAGCAGGGCCTTACGCAAGCGACATTAAGCTTCCGGAGATCGCACTTGTGCTGCCGCAGTCGCTTCAATTGTCGACCTTCAACAAGTATTCGATCTATGCGCAGCAGGAAGCCGTGCGGGCACTCTACCAGTACGCCCGAGGAACTGCCTTCGCGGTAGGCGAATACCAGCTGGCGCATATGCCCGACGCCAAACTCATCATAGTGCCGTCGCCCTGGGTGTTCAGTCAACAAGCGTGGGATCAACTGATTGCGAAAGTCGAGGCAGGTTCCACGCTACTTATTTCGGGAAGGATCGATGCTGATGAACACTGGCAGTCAGTGCCGTCCCGCACGAGTGACTGGAACGTAGGTTACTCGGAGGAGGCGCTGAGGACGAGATATGCAGAGGTGACTTGGCCAGGAGATTCGGTGCGTTTGAGTTACTCCGGAGACAAGACGACGTATCTCGACCGCGGTAAACTAGCCGGTGGCAGAACCTTCGCGGATATTCCGGTTGGCAAAGGCCATATATTGTATTTCGCGCTGCCTCTTGAAATGTCGGATCAGTTAGCTGCAGTGGGGCGAATATACAGGTTCGCGATGGAACAGGCCGGAGTAGCTGAGCCTTACACAACGACCTGCAGCGACCCCGGAATACTGATCGCACCGACGCAACTTCCGGTTGGGACACTGTACGTGCTGACTTCAGAGAGCACCCGCACCGGGCCGATTGAGTTTCATGACAAACTGAGTGGCCATGATTACACAGTGCATCTGGCGCCGGGCCGCGGCGCTTTGATGCTTATCGGTAAGGACGGGAAAGTGATCGCGTCCTACAATGTCAAATAGAGAGTCAGCTTCGACGAGGTCACTGTCGATTCGGTTCAACATGCGAACACACCTCCTACCAGAGCAGTAGCGTCTGGACGGCTTCGCATCTTCGCGCACTGCGTGAAGCAGTTTGATCGGGCAATCAGCTCACTATTTCCAGAGTTGTCTTCCTGGTTGAGGGCCATTTCAACCGGAAACGCACGGATGAATCGGAATCGTGTTTTTATGTCCCAAGCTGGGATTTAAATTTCTCATTCCCTTCGAATAAAATCTTCTCATCAAAAGTCAGGGAGATGTCGTGCAAATGAAAGCGAATGCGTCCATTTCAGGCCCGAAGACGATTCCGGCTCTTTTTGAAGCCAGTGTTACCCGCTTCTCAGCGAATGTCATGATGTGGGAGAAGAGAGGCGATGAGTACTCCGGCACATCTTATCGTGATATCCTTTCTCTTGTCTGTCGTTGTGCTGCCGGGCTGATGGGTCTTGGAGTTCGAAAAGGCGACAGGATAGCGTTGATATCGGAAGGACGGAACGACTGGGTTGTTGCTGAACTGGGAATCTTGTATGCCGGTGCGATCAATGTACCTCTCTCCGTGAAGATCGAAGAGCTAATGGATTTGAAATTCCGGTTGGCGCATTCCGGCTCGCGGTATGTCGTAGTCTCTGGCACCCAGGTCTCAAAGATTCGCCAGATCAGAAACGACTTGCCGGAGCTTGAAACGGTTGTGGTACTCGACGGCGACACGATGGATGCTGAAGATGAGATCCGTTACTCCGATTTGCTTGTGAAAGGTGACGATTATTTGAAAGCAAATCACCGTGACTTTGATGAGAGATGGAAATCGGTTGCAGGAAGTGATCCCGCCAGTATCTGCTATACCTCCGGCACGACTTCCGACCCCAAGGGTATTATTTTGACGCATCGCAACTATACCGCGAATGTGGAACAGGCGTCCTCTCTTCTGCCAATTCCTCAGGAGTACTGCTCGCTTCTTATTCTTCCGTGGGACCACTGCTTTGCGCACACTGCCGGCATATACACGCTCATGAGCAATGGTGCGAGCATGGCATCCGTGCAGGTAGGGAAGACGTCCATGGAAACGTTGAAGAATATTCCTGTCAACATCAGAGAGACCCGGCCACATTTTCTTCTGAGCGTTCCGGCACTTGCCAAGAATTTCAGGAAAAACATCGAGGGTGCGATACGGCAGAAGGGCGGCAAGGTCGAGAGAATCTTCAGAAGGGCGCTGAAGGTCGCGTACGCATTCGATGGCAACGGATGGGATCGTGGGAAACGCGCTTCCATAAAAACCAGGGCGGAACGAAGGCTCTATGACCTCATTCTTTTTAAGAAGATACGACAGAATTTTGGTGGACGACTGGAGTTTTTCATCGGTGGTGGCGCGCTTCTGGACATCGAGCTGCAGCGATTCTTCTATGCGATCGGGATTCCAATGTTCCAGGGATATGGTCTGACCGAGGCAGCGCCGATAATCTCAGCCAATGTACCCGCCCGCCACAAGCTCGGTTCTTCCGGCTCAATAGTCGCTGGCCTTGAGGTGAATATATGTGATGAGCTTGGAAATGAGCTGCCCAGGGGTATGAAAGGTGAAATTGTCGTGAAAGGCGAAAATGTCATGGCAGGATACTGGCGAAATGAGCAGGCGACTCGCGATGCGATCCGTGACGGGTGGCTCCATACCGGCGACCTTGGATATCTCGACGAGGATGGTTTCCTATTTGTCCTCGGCCGAGAGAAGAGCCTACTGATAAGCCATGATGGCGAGAAATACAGCCCGGAGGGGATTGAGGAAGCGATAGCCGATAACTCCAGATATATCGACCAGATAATGCTCATCAACAATCAATCACCGTACACGGCGGCACTTGTCGTTCCGAACAGGGAAGCCATCCTCAGGTACATTAACGAAATGGGTCTGTCAGTTCACTCGGACGATGGGCAGGTGGCGGCATTGAGGCTACTGGAATCGGAGATCGTGGAGTACAAACAGGGAGGGAAATTCGCGGGCACATTTCCGGAGCGATGGCTTCCTTCTGCGATTACGGTGCTTGGTGAGGGGTTCACGGAGCAGAACAGGTTTCTGAACAGCACATTGAAGATGGTACGCGGAAAGATAGTCGACTTCTACAGGGATCGCGTCGATTATATGTTCACAGACGATGGAAAGGATGTCTGCAATTATCAAAACAGGATGATCGTGAAGAGGATGGAACAAGCACGCTCCTGAACTTGATAATTCAACCTGGGCCCCGTCGTCGACCGTGCGTTCATTGATTCGGTGAGACGGGACAGCTGTTTAGAGAAATTTGGCGGCTGAATCGGCTCTTTACGACTGCTTCCCTTGTAGTGGAGTTAGCGGAGCATAATTGCTGACAGAGTATTTCTGACTGATAGTTCATCTTTGAATATTTTTCGGTCGGGGTTATATTTTTCTTAATGAGAGTTACACGCGCTGAGATCGACCTGTCAGCAATGAAGTACAATGTGAAGCAAGTTGCGAAGCGGGTTGGGCACAATGTCCGCATACTCGGAGTAATGAAGGCAAACGCCTATGGTCATGGCCTCGTGCCATCGGCTAAAGCCGTCCTCGATGCTGGAGCAACCTACATCGGCGTTGCGATCGCGGATGAAGGAATTGAGCTCCGGCAGCACACGCCGGTTCCGATTCTTGTTTTCTCTCCGCCGTTCGAGGACTCTCTCGAAACTTATGTGCGGTTCGACCTTGATGCGACAATTACCTCGATAGAGACTGCCCATGCTCTGAATTCGGTTGCCAGAACTGCGCGTAAGAAAGCGCGAGTGCAAATTAAGATTGACACAGGAATGGGCAGGATAGGATTTCTCCCCGAAGTGGCACTTGAAGCTATTCGCGCAATCTCTTATTTGGACTCGCTGGAGATAGTCGGGGTATATTCACACTTTGCAACTTCGGACGAATCCAACAAGGAATTTGCCACCAGGCAGTTGTCGATATTCAAGGAAATCGTCGCGGGGGTGAAGGACCTCGGAATCAAGTCTGCCCTTTTTCACATCGCGAACAGCGGGGCCATTCTCGACATGCCAAACACTTATTTCGACATGGTCAGGCCGGGAATCATTACCTACGGCTACTATCCATCGCAAGAGACCTCGGAATCGGTGGACATAAAACCGGCTCTGGGTCTGAAATCAAGTGTTGCATTGATCAAAACCGTGAGGGCCGGTACCAGTATCAGTTATGGCAGGAAGTATTTCATGAAGAAGGAGAGCAGGATCGCCGTCGTGCCTATCGGTTACGGCGATGGCTTCACAAGACTCCTCACCGGAAAAGCATCGGTACTTATCAAAGGCAAAAGGTTTCCGACTGCCGGCACGATCACCATGGACCATGTTATGGTCGATGTGGGCAGCGATTTCGAAGTGCAGCAGGAAGACGAGGTCATATTGATAGGCCGGAGTGGGAATGAGTCAATCAGCGCATGGGATCTCGCTGCCAAGCTTGGAACAATACCTTATGAAGTCCTTTGTATGTTGAATAATCGTGTCCCGAGGGTATTCACTGGTTCAGATTTGTCACTAACAGACTAGGATAACAGATGAGAGTCTTTGCTGTAATAATGGCGGGGGGAGTTGGGGCGCGGTTTTGGCCTCAGAGCCGCGAAAGTATGCCGAAACAATTCATCAATGTCTTTGGCGACCGGACTTTGTACCAGCGAACATTCGATAGAATATCGACTCTCGTGTCGCCTGAGAATGTTTTCGTTGTCACAAACGCCACTCAGCGTCTGCTGGCAGCGGAACAGCTTCCGCAAATTCCCGACAAGAACATCATTGCCGAGCCATTCGGCCGGAACACGGCACCCTGCATCGCAGTAGCCGCCTCCGTAATATCTTCAATGACCGAAGATGCGGTGATGGTGGTGCTCCCGGCGGATCACCTTATTTCACAAGAAGACAATTTCATTGCGCAGATGAAGGATGCCACCCGACTTGCGGAGATGAGGCGTGCACTTGTCACGATCGGCATTAGGCCGACGCATCCCGAGACGGGTTACGGCTACATTCACTTCGATGTCGGTAGTGTCGAAAAAGATATCTCCGAGCGCGGAGGTCGCCGTGTAATAGCTTTCAAGGAGAAACCGGATCATGGGACCGCGGTCAAATTTCTTGAGAGCGGAGACTACTTGTGGAACAGTGGAATGTTCGTCTGGCGAGTAGATGTGATCCTTGAGGAGTTGAAGAGAAACCTGACACACTTCTCCGACTTCCGCTCTCAGCTCAGAGACTCCTTCGGCAGACCGCAGTTTGACAAGATCCTTGAAGAGTTCTACCTCCGAGCCGAGTCGATATCCATCGATTATGCTGTCATGGAAAAAACGCAGAACGTCCTGACGATCCCCAGCAATTTTGTCTGGAGTGATGTCGGTTCATGGGATGAAGTCTACAGGCTCAGCGACAGAGATGGTGACGGCAATTCCTTCAAGGGGGATATCGTAAGTCTAAGGTCGCAGAGCAACCTGGTCTGGGCCGACGAAAAGACAATCGGGCTTGTGGATGTCGATGACATGATTGTGGTCGAGACTAAAGACGCAGTATTGATCTGCAGGCGTGGAAAGTCGCAGGGGGTAAAGGAGATTGTTGAATCTCTGAAGAAAAAGGACAGACAAGATCTGATTTGAAATATTTACGACTGCTTGGTGTGTTGGCGTTCTCTATTTACCTTGTCGGGTGCTCCGCGGCCGAACGGTTCACCGAGTCGGGACCGTCACCCTCGTCGTCGAGTGAGTCTTCAAATCCGGGCTCAACACGTTTTTCCGGGAGGGTTCTGCTGACTGTGGAGGGGGTGGCTTCGTACTACTCATATGGATTCAATGGAAAGAAGACTGCAAGTGGGGAGATCTTCAATAAGAACGACTTCACTGCCGCACATCGGGAGTTTCCTTTCGGAACGATTCTGCGCGTGACAAACCTGAACAACGGAAAGAGTGTTGAGGTAACTGTGAATGACCGCGGGCCGTTCGCGGAGGGAAGGATCATCGATTTGTCTGAAGCGGCCGCTCGCGCTATCGGGATGATTCAAAGCGGTACCGCAGAGGTCAGGATAGAGGTTTTGAAGTGGGGCGACAATCAGCGTGAAAATGTGAACTGATATTGTTGAGACTAATTTATCCTCCCAGAAGCTGAAGTGGCACAGCTGATCTTGAATTCGAGACTTCGCGGTTATCTGAGCATTTTCGCGGCGGCATTTTTCTGGGGATCATCTGGCACGGCGGCGAAATTTCTGTTCGAGCACCATATATCTCCAATGCTTGTGGTCCAATCGAGGGTGATTATCGCTGCGCTCTTCTTGACCGGGTTCCTTCTTGTTGTGAATAGGCATTCCCTGGCGATATCGGCGGCACATCTGAAGGACTTTGCTTTGCTCGGAATCATCGGAGTAGCCGGATCAAATTACTCTTACTATATGGCGATACAAGTGACAAATGTCGGCATAGCGATTCTGATGCAATACACGGCGCCGGTGATAGTGGCGCTCTACATGCTCGTAAGCAGGAGGGAGAAGATCAGCAAGGTCAAGATTCTCGCCATAGCTCTTTCGCTGGGAGGAAGCGCCGTAATGCTTGGCGCATTCAATCCCAGCGTTCACATTACCGGAATAGGAATTTTCCTCGGAGTCGTTTCTGCTTTCTGCTTCGCTTTCTTCAACGTTTTCAACAAAGTGGCAAGCAAAGAGTATTCAACATGGACGGCACTCACCTGGACGCTGATTTGTGCCAGTATGTTCTGGGTTGTGCTCGACCTTTTTGCCGGAACACCGGTAACTCGCATCGGACCTTCGGAGATCGGGACACTCGCGGTTTTCGCTTTCTCTTCGATCGTGATTCCGTACTATTTCTATTTTACCGGATTGAGATATCTTGCAGCCTCGACTGCGATAATCATCTCCACACTGGAACCGGTTGTTGCCATTGCAACGTCGTTCGCGTTTCTCGGAGAGACTTTACTGACGTCGCAGATAGTGGGAGGAATCTTCATTGTCTCTGCCGTAATCTTGATCGAGGCCTACAGGGAATGAAATCTGAGCGCAGAATCGAACGGCTGTCAAAGGCGATAAAACTCACGCAGCCTGACTTGACGGTCGTCCTCGAAAACATACACGATCCTCATAACGTGAGTGCAATACTTCGTTCCTGCGACGCAGTCGGGGTCCGAAACGTGAATCTCCTTTACACAACCGAGTCTGTTCCAAAAATTGGTAAGAAGAGCTCGGCAAGTGCCTACAAGTGGGTGGAGAGGCGCAGCTTCAAGTCTGTCAGTGCATGTTACAACGCTCTTCGGGATGAGGGATTTACAATTGCCGCGAGTGTTGTCAGCGATGAATCAGTCTCACTGTACGATCTCGATTTGGTAAAGAAGGTGGCTCTTGTATTCGGGAATGAACACCGCGGTGTGACTGAAGAGGCCTCAGCTTCGGCGGACGCAAGATTTCAAATACCGATGCATGGGATGGTCCAGAGTCTCAATGTTTCCGTTGCATGTGCAATCACGCTCTTCGAGGCGCTGAGGCAGCGCATGAGGATCGGAGATTTTCGGAAATCCAAGCTTTCCGATTCGGACTATCAGAAGATGCTCGACGAATGGATGAAGAAGT
>CAZRXH010000074.1:0-16541 GCA_964603995.1 uncultured Bacteroidota bacterium
ATCAGCGGGAAACGGTTGCCTCAGCATTCAAATTGAGCCGGTACCGGAAGTTCCGCCGAGTTTGAATTTGAGAACCGCGGTGCTTAAAATTAGTGAACCGAGAATCCCCCGTCAGCAGTCACATTGACTTCTCGGCAAACACATCACTTGATATTTGACAGCATTTCTCGGGGGCCGTTGAAGCAGTACTGATCCGTGTCAAAAAAGAGCAGGGGAGACAACTGTATGCAACTCGATTTCAGCGAAATCATAATAAGTATTGAAGAACGCGAGCGTGAGCGATTGCTTGCCATGAAGGAAGACGAAGTGAGTCTGAAGCGGTCGCCGGACAAGTGGAGCAAGAAGGAAATAATAGGGCATCTCATCGACTCAGCAAGCAACAACCATCAGAGGTTTGTTAGGGCCCAGCTGACTGACGAGTTGGCATTTCCGGGTTATGTCCAGGGAAAATGGGTGGAGAGCCAGAACTATGCAGACGAGAGCTGGCAGCTGCTGGTGGAATTGTGGAGCGCCTACAATCTGCATCTCGCTCATGTGATCGATCGTATTCCGCCTGAGAAGTTGGCGATGTCCTGCAAGATCGGTGAGAACGGTCCCGTGACTTTGGAGGGAATCATTGCTGATTACGTCCGGCACATGGAACACCACTTGAAGCAGATCAACAACTCATCGCAGGGCTGACTTTCCGCTTCCGCAGCTGAGCGGCCATAAACATCTTGCACAGCAGCTTTACATCTTTTTGGCGGATTGGCGAATTCCCATCGCTGCGCTTCGCTGGTCACGACATGAGATTTTTATTCGTCATATTCGGGACAGAGGATCTGAGAGCACAAGATCGGAATCTTTAGCGTTCCATTTTCGAGGATCGTGACCATGAAAAAGGAAGGGCGATCACGATTCTGCTAACCGAGGGAAGGAAGAAAACAGTTGGGTGCGACTTATCAGTCTGATGTTGTCATCGTTGGTGGGGGTTTGGCGGGCCTTGCAGCAGCTCACGATCTGCTTGGCTACAATAAGAAGGTACTCTTACTCGACAGGGACACATCTGAGAATTTCGGTGGGTTGGCGCGAAGAGCATTTGGGGGAATCATGCTTGTCGACACTCCTGACCAGCGGAAGCGTGGAATCAGAGATTCGCCGGAGCTTGCATGGTCCGACTGGCAGAGTTACGCCGAATTCGGGGCGGACGATTTGCTCCCGCAGCAGTGGGCCAGGTTCTATGTCGAGAACTCTGTTAGTTATATATATGAATGGCTGAGAGGAAAGGGAGTCTCGTTCCTCCCGCTGATGAATTGGCCGGAGCGAGGGCTGTTCAAACCCGGGAATTCAGTCCCACGATGGCATATCACATGGGGGACTGGTTACGCTCTTGTCGAATCTGTCCTGCGTAGTCTGGAGCGTCACCCGCACTATCAAAACCTCCACGTCTGTTTCTCGCACAAAGTGGATAGGCTGGTAATGCAGAATGGACAAGTCACTGCGGTTGCCGGGATACTTGAGGATACGGGTGAAGAATTCCTCGCACGGGGAGATGCAGTGATCATTGCATCCGGGGGAATCTGCGGCGGCGACCTTTCAGAGGTCAGAAAACACTGGCCCGTCGAGCTTGGATCTCCTCCGGCTGTGCTGTTGAACGGTTCACACAGGTTCGCGGACGGACTCCTCTACAAAGTCGCGTCGGAAAATGGAGCACGCCTGACACACCTGGAAAAATATTGGCATTATGCGGCTGGCATCTTCCACCCATTTCCGAAACAGGAAAGCGATGGCTTGAGCCTGGTGCCTCCCCGCTCTGCGCTATGGCTGGATGCTACTGGAAAAAGGTTCGGTCCGATTCCGCTGGTCGGATACACCGACACGAGCTACCTGGTGCAGGAGATATGCCGGAGTCCCGCACAATACTCGTGGCAGGTCTTAAACTGGAAGATCGCGACAAAGGAACTCGCCGTTTCAGGATCCGATTACATGACCTCGATTCGACAAAAGAAGAGACTGAAGTTGTTCAAAGAGATATTCTTCGGGAACAAAGAACTTGTAAGTCGCCTTCTCGGCGAATCCCAGGATTTCGTGGCAGCAAATTCGCTTGCCGAACTTGCAGATAAGATGGACGGGCTGAGCCTTGCAGGTTTCCGCATCGACAGGGAGAAGATGCTGGGTGAGATCGCATCATACGACGCCATGATAGAGAGAGGCGAGGCGTATTTCAATGATGACCAGCTCCGAAGGATCGCTAACTTTCGGGCGTATCGTGGCGACCGGCTGCGGGTCTGCAAGTTTCAACGCATCAATGATCCGAAGGCTTATCCTTTAATCGCAATCAGAGAGTTCATCCTCTCACGCAAAAGTCTCGGTGGGATCATGACGGATCTCAAGAGCCGTGTGATCAACCAGGCCGGCCACCCAATTCCTGGCCTATATGCTGTCGGTGAGAGTGCGGGATTCGGAGGAGGCGGCATAAACGGAAAGCGATCTCTTGAAGGGACGTTCCTCGGTTCGTGTGTGCTCACCGGGCGCGTCGCCGCATCGGCAATCAACGGAAATTGACGGAGGCATTTTGAAAAAGACAGGTGCAGCTTTGGCGGTTTATGCGTTGGAGCAACTTCCCATCAGGTACACGTTCGGGATTCCGGGTGTCCATAATACCGAATTGTACGACGAGCTGGGGAAGTCTGAAAAGATCAGACCTTTGCTCGTTACGCATGAGGGTGGCGGGGCATTCATGGCAGATGCTATCAGCCGGACTTCCGGCTACATCGGGACGTTGGTGATTGTGCCTGCGGCAGGCATGACTCACGCCCTGAGCGGTATCGGCGAAGCATTCCTTGATGGGATTCCGATGCTCATTATCTCCGGCGGCATCCGGCGGGACACGGGAATGAGTTTTCAGATCCACGACATAGACCAACACAGAATTCTTGAGGGCATTACGAAGAAGACGTTCCTCGTGCGGAAGCACAAGGAGATTGTGCCGATCATATTTGAAGCCTACCGCATTGCAGCTTCCGGTGAGCCGGGCCCGGTCTTTGTCGAAATACCTGCCGACATACAGCTCTTTGCGGGAGAAGCCGGTGACTATAAGGCACACACGCTGCTTCCTGTGAGTACGCCGCTGGTTGACGGAGAGAGCGTCAGAAAGGCCGCTGAACTCTTGAGCCAAGCGAATCATCCCGGGATATTTGCCGGTTGGGGAGCGAAGGACTCAACGGATCTCCTTGTCGAAATTGCCGAGTTTCTTGATGCACCGGTAGCCACAACTCTCCAGGGCTTGAGCGTATTTCCGGGATCACATCCGTTGTTCGCAGGCATGGGGTTCAGTCGAGCCGCTGTGCCAGCCGCTTACAACGCGTTCAAGGAATGTAATTGTCTTTTGGCAGTCGGGGTGAGATTTGGCGAAATACCAACCGGAAGTTTCGGCCTCCGTGTGCCGCCGAACCTGATCCATGTTGACATTAATCCGAAAGTGTTCAACAGGAATTATCCCGCAAAGATCGCAATTGAAGGAAATGCCAGGGAAGTACTGGAGAGAATTCTGGAAGTGATGAAAACCAGAAAGATGCCGGCGAAGCAGAATGGGACTGCGAAACAAATCGCGCGAGACAAATCGCTGTTCGTCAGTGAATGGCGGAAGTTCAAAACCGATCGCGTCAGTCCGGCAGAATTCTTTGGAGCGCTTCGGAAGAAGCTTTCCGATGACGCCATTGTCGCCGTTGATGATGGTAACCACACATTCCTCACAACCGAACTGTTCACATCCCTGAAGTCGCGCCACTTCATAAGCCCGACAGACTTCAACTGCATGGGATATTGTGTCCCCGCAGCTATCGGCGCAAAGCTGGCGAATCCCGACAAGCAGGTCGTCGGTATCGTGGGCGACGGTGCGTTTCTCATGACGTGCATGGAGATCGTGACCGCGACGAGGGAAAAAACCGGCGTCGTCTATTTCGTGTTCAACGATGGCGAGCTGTCACAGATATCGCAAGGCCAGGAGATCACATATAGACGGAAGACATGCACCGAATTGGGAGAGCTTCACCTGGAAGGCCTGGCTGAAACTGTCGGTGCGAAATATCTGGAGATCACAACCAACGATGAGATAGCCGACAGGATTGAAGATTCCCTGAACCTGGCTGCAAAAGGAATTCCGGTGATCGTCAGCGTGAAAATAGATTACAGAAAGCCGACCCGCTTTACCTCAGGCGTCGTGAAGACAGTGTTCAAAAAATTCCCTGTGGCAGACAAGGTAAGGTTTGCAGGCAGGTCAGTGAAGAGGAGGTTTACAAAATAGCCATTGGTATCCTAATCTCAGTTTCCACTAAACAACACAAGATTACCACGGATCAGATTATCATTAATAACCTTATCTGTGAGAATCTGTGGTCCTTTTGCCGAGGCATTCCTTCAGAACCGTGTATTCCGTGTGCAACGATTGAACGTTTGGATTTGGCCGCAAAACCTCGCGCACGCTGCTTATCTTATCCAAAGCAGCCCACTACCCCCCGTCACAGTAAATTGATTTTCAGTATATCACTTGATATATTGAATGCGGTTTTTTTCGAAATTTCAAATCCCGGAGGAATTTTTTGCGAAAGAATCGCTTTAGGATCGCCCTCATTATTGCTGCTACTGCTCTCGCACTCTACTATCTCTACCCGACTTATGAGAGCGCGACTTATGACAAGAAGCTGAGCGAGCTCTCTGGTCAGGCAAAACTCGAAACGTATCTCCAAACTCATCCGCTCTCTCAAATGCTGGACTCTCTGAAGCAGGCATATGTTGACAGCCTGAGCCAGGCGTTCTCAGCAGACAGTCTTAAGTATTATGATGCAAACTCCAAGGAGATCACTGATGTCAGGCTTAAACGGATTAAGCTGGGTCTGGATTTGCAGGGTGGCATGCATATAGTCCTGCAGGTTAATGTCGTAAAAATGCTCCAGGACATGGCAAAGAACAAAGACCAGACTTTTAATGACATCATGAAGCAGGTCCAGACGCAGGTGAAGGAGACCGACGCCAATCCACTCACCGTTCTCGAACAACAGTTTGAGCAGCGTGGCATTCGCCTCAGCAGATATTATGGTGATATACGCGACGACAACAGCAAGGTCATGTCGTATTTGTCCGATCAGACCAAGACCGCGGTCGACCGCGCAATGGAGATTGTCAGAAACCGCGTCGACCAGTATGGCGTTTCCGAACCTTCGATCCAAAAACAGGGAAGCACCAGGTTTGTAGTCGAACTTCCCGGCGTCAGCAATGAGACTGAAGTGCGGGAGCTTCTACAGGGTACAGCGCTTCTTGAGTTCAAACTGCTGGAACCCGAAGATGTGGTCGTGAAAGTATTTCAGGCAATCGACAACGTCATGGCCGGGAAACCAGATTCTCTTTCGGCATCAGACACGACTTCTTCATCAGATTCAACCATGACTGCGGCAGAATTCGCGAAGAAACACCCGTTCTTTGCACTTGTAAGGGTCAATAGCCAGACGGGAGATGCGTACGTTGCCGAGAGCGACAGAGAGGAATTCAATCGAATCATCAACCGCGATGACGTTAAGCATGTTATTCCGTCGGATTTCGAGTTTCTCTTCAGCGCCAAAGCGTTGATCCCGACGCAGGGAGAGAAGTATTACGGTTTGTATGTAGTTAACAAGACTCCACTGCTGACCGGGAGTGTGGTCACGAATGCTCAAGCCCAGATTGATCCTACGACGAACTCTCCGGTTGTAGAAATGGAAATGAACTCCCAGGGTGCAAGGGAATGGGCACGGATTACCGGAGCCAACGTCGGCCACAGAATCGCAATCGTCCTTGACAACGCGGTTTATTCAGCTCCCAATGTCCAGAACAAGATCCCGAACGGGAGATCTCAGATCACTGGCATGGCAAACATGGATGAGGCAAATCTCCTTGCCATCGTCCTCCGCGCCGGCGCGTTGCCTGCTCCGGTTGACATAGTCGAAGAGAGAAATGTCGGTCCGTCACTCGGTGAGGACTCGATCAGAAGCGGCATCACATCCGGAATCATAGGCCTGGCACTGATAATTCTTTTCATGGGTTTCTACTACCGGACAGGTGGAGTCACTGCCGACCTTGCCCTGTTGCTGAATATCCTGTTCATACTCGGTGTACTTGCGGCTTTCCACGCGACTCTTACGATGCCCGGTATAGCTGGGATGATCCTGACTTTTGCCATGGCTGTGGATGCTAACGTGCTTATATATGAGCGCATACGCGAAGAAACCGCAACCGGCAAGACGCTTCGAGCATCCATCGACCAGGGCTATTCAAAAGCATTCACTGCGATTTTTGACGCGAACATAATTTCCCTTTTTACCGGCGCAATATTGTATCAGTTCGGGACAGGCCCCGTTCAGGGATTCGCGCTCACGCTAATGATAGGGATTGTGGCATCCCTTTTCAGCGCCATCATTATTACGCGTGTCATATTCGATATTATGATCGAACGCGGTGCGACAAGCATCAACTTTGGCTAAACGTCAATCTTTAATTCTAAATGTTGATTGCTCAATTAAGAATTTCGGATTGAAAATTTAAAATTAGGAAAAAATAGATGCGTTTCTTCCCAAAAACTAGTGTTGACTTCATCGGCAAGCGTCATATCTGGTACACTGTATCGGCGACCCTGATACTGATTGGCCTCATCACGATCGCGATCCGTGGTTTGAACTACGGAATCGACTTCATAGGCGGAACTGAGCTGACGCTTGGATTTAATCCTGCAGTGGGCATCGGCGAGGTCCGATCGTCGATGAACCAGATCGGTCATGGTGATGCCGAGATAAAGACCTTCGGCTCCGCCAACAACCTCCTTATCCGCGTCAAGGCATCCGAGCAGAATGCGAACACGAGTCAGCAGATAATGGCTCAGCTTGAGAAGAGCTTCCCAAACACGAAGATCGTTCTGCTTCAGGACAACAAGATCGGTCCGGAGATCGGCCAGGAACTCAGACGTGATGCGGTTATGGCAATTCTCTACGGGTTGATAGCGATCCTGATCTACGTTACGTTCAGGTTCCAGTTCATCTACGCAGTCGGTGCGGTGATTGCACTGTTCCACGATGTTTTGATAACACTGGGTGCCGTCGCGGTCTGCAGCTGGCTTGTGCCGTGGCTGAACCTGCAGATCGATCAGACGATGGTGGCTGCGTTTCTGACTCTCGTAGCTTATTCCATGAACGACACCGTCGTAATCTTCGACAGGATCAGGGAAAATCTGAAGATATATAAAGGTGAGAATCTGATACGTGTCATGAACAGAAGCATCAACGACACGCTGAGCCGCACGATTATCACCTCTGGCACCGCCTTCGCAGTCCTGCTTGCACTGCTCATTTTCGGCGGAGAGGTGACAAGGGGATTTGCTTTTGCCATGTTGGTCGGCGTCGTGACCGGAACTTACTCCTCCATTTATGTCGCGTCGGCGATTGTCGTTGATTACAACGTTTATATAAAGAAGGTGGATCTGAAGCTGGGAGAAAAACAGTCACCAGTACTGGAAATCGAGAGACCTTATGAAGTTGCTGCGAAAAGAGCTTGACGGCGGGATAATCCTTTTTGAAATTGAAGGGAATATCGTCGGCGGACCGGACGCCATGAGCCTCAACGACGAAGTGCGGAAGCTCGTGGAAAGCGGGAAGAAGAAGTTCATAATTGATTTGGGTTCAGTCGAGCACATCAATAGCAGCGGGCTCGGCATTCTTATCGCTAGTCTGAATGCAGTTCGTCAGGCGGGAGGAGACTTGAAGGTGGCCAACGTGAGTCCGAAGGTGCTCGAACTGCTCAAGATTACGAAGCTCAACCAGATATTTGAATCATACAAGTCAGTAGACGAGGCGGCAAAGAACCTCGCATAAACCATCGGTGTTCAGAAGGCCCGCGCGAATCATCCGTGCGGGCTTTTTTTGTGAAGTGGCCGTGTCTGCAGTCGAAGGGACGGCACTGGAATCAGGAGAGATTTGATGTCTGTTAAGGTGATTGTTGGCGCTCAGTGGGGCGATGAAGGCAAAGGGAAGATCGTTGATCTGCTGAGCGAAGATGTTGACATAGTCGCACGCTATCAGGGGGGGGCCAATGCCGGGCATACAGTTGTGGTCGGTGGGAAGACTTATGTCCTTCACCTGATCCCGTCGGGAATCCTTCACCCCAACGTTATTTGCGTCATCGGGAACGGCGTCGTGCTCGATCCTCAGGCGTTTCTCGATGAGGTTGCTTTCCTCGAGTCGCTCAATATCAAAGTGCACGGGAGACTATTTATCTCACACAACGCCCATCTCATCATGCCCTATCATAAGCTGATTGACTCTCTGAAAGAGCAGGGTACATCGAAGATTGGGACCACGGGACGTGGGATCGGACCTGCATACATAGACAAGTTCGCTCGAGTCGGCGTCAAGATTGTGGACCTTTTGCACAGGAACGTCCTGGTGAAAAAGATCCGCTCGAACATAGAAGACAAGAACCAGCTTCTGAGCAAGATATATCATTCCTCGGAGATAAACGTTGACGAGATAGTGGATCAGTATATTCAATTTGACAGACAGCTTGATGAGTTTATTACGGACACTTCGTTGTACATGAACGAAGCGTTGAGAGCAGGCAAGCGAGTCCTTGCAGAGGGTGCGCAAGGCGCAATGCTCGACGTGGACTTCGGGACGTACCCTTACGTGACTTCGTCGAACCCGACCAGCGGTGGGGCATGCACTGGTCTTGGAATCCCTCCGACAGCCGTCGAATCGGTGGCGGGTGTCGCAAAAGCCTATACGACTAGAGTCGGAAACGGACCGTTCCCGACGGAGCTGCTTGATGAAACCGGCGACACATTGAGACAAATCGGGGGGGAATACGGCGCGACGACAGGCAGGCCCCGCAGATGTGGCTGGCTTGATCTGTTCAGTCTCAAGTATTCCGTTATGATCAACGGAATCGAGGAGGTTGCCCTCACGAAGCTCGACGTCCTTGATGGCTTCGAAACCATAAAAGTGTGCATTGGGTACAAATACAATGACAAACGGTTAAAATCGTTTCCGCTCGACCTCTGCACGATTGAAGATATCGAGCCCGTGTACGAGACGCTTCCGGGATGGAAAACGAAAATCTCCGGGGCAAAATCCTATTCCGATCTGCCTCAGAACTGCAGGTCGTATATTGAGTACATAGAGAAATATTTGGATGCCCCCGTTAAGATTGTGTCAGTCGGGGCGACACGCGGACAGACGATAGTCCGGTAAGTCTTCTCTCTAATCGGGGTCAATCCGGTATTTCGTAATGCATCCGGTTTATCAAAGCGAGCTTGCGCCGTGCATCTTTTCTGACTGGCCGTGTTTGAATGGGAAGGGCGATTGCGAATCCGTCGCTGACAAAAAACTGCGGCAACAATGGAATCGTTTCCCATCGTGCCGCAGTCAATCTTCTTGATCTTAGCCCCTGAGAGTTGGGGCTAGGGAAAAACTTCGAGAGTTAATCCTGCCTGAATATCTGGGCGCGGTTGTCCTCTATGGATGCTGTCTCCTTCAGATTCTGCAACCAGTCGTTCACGACCCGTGATTTTTCCCTCTGCATCAGCTGCTGCATGATCGTGAGGCGCTGAATCTTGTAAGCAGTCGTGTCGAATGGAGTCTTGCTCAATAGCTGCAAAACATATACGCCTGCGTTTCCTTTGATCGCGGGCGAAATCTGTCCCACTTTCAGTCTCGCAGCTTCTGCGAGGAAAGTATAATCTCTGCCGACACCGGGGACATAGGAGGCGGGACTGAACGGTCCGGTCTCACCGTAATGGAGTCGCGCATCGAATTGCGACAGAACCTTGAGGCTGTCAGTTCCGGAGAGCTTCTTTTTCAACTGGTTTGCGTAGGCGACTGCCAGGTCGAATTGTTTTTGCCTGATGAGAGTGGCGCGGATTTGGGGCATGACCTTCTCAAACGGCGTAACGGCAGCGTCCTGAATATCGCTGATCATTAAGACTGCATATCCCTGAGTCAGTGTCGTGATATCGCTGATAGCTCCAAGGGATCCCTTGAATGCCCAGTCCGAAAGTACTTTGTTGCTCCCGATTGAGGGAATGAAGTCGCCTTTAGGGAATGGGGGAGTCTGATTTATCTGCATTCTTGTCGTGTTTGCAGCCGATGCGAAACCGTCCTGCTTGGCAAGGTAAATGAAATCCTCCGCATGCTGTCTGAGGTCATCCTTTGTTTGCTGCGAGACCTTTATGCTCATCTTGATGTCGGCAACCTTGATCTCGCGCGAGTCTTTACCGAGAATCTTTATTATGTGCAAACCGAATTGAGTCCTCACAGGACCGACGACCTGTCCGACCTTCCCACTGAATGCCGCCTGCTCAAAAGGTTTTACCATCGCGCCCTTACCGAACCAACCGAGGTCTCCACCATTGCGGGCTGAACCGGGGTCTTTCGAGTATTCCATTGCGAGGAGGCCGAAGTTCGCTCCTGACCTTGCCTCTTTCAGTATCTTGTCCGCCAGTTGGTAAGCCGAGACAGAATCCGGGCCTGGTGTTACCGGGATCAGTATGTGAGCGGCATGAACATATTCATTCTTGCCTGATTGTTCGTCCATTATCTTGATCAGGTGGTACCCGTCCGACGCGAGGAACGGTCCGACGATTTCCCCTTTCTTCGCATCGAACGCCTTCGTTTCAATCGCAGGATCCAGTTGACCGTGGCTGACAAACTTATCTTCATAAGGTGTCTCAGAATACTCCTTCACGAGATCCAGGAAGTCTGTACCTCCATTGGCAAGGACAGCGACTCGACTCATTTCATCCTTCACGGCAGAGGTATCATCGGGAGAAGGTCTTATCGGAAAGAGTACGAACTTCAGCGCTCTGGTCGCCTGTGTCCTGAAATCATCCTGGTGAGAGGAATAATAATCGCGCATCTCGGATTCGGAGATTTGTATTGTCGAATCAGGAAAGAGCATGGATGGCTGAAAGAGTACGTAGCCGGCGCTCAGTTTTTGATTTTGCTGAGCGAATTGCATTCTCAGTTCTTCTTCCGGAATCCTGACAGCAGCATAGACTCTCGACACCAATTTTTCCTGCAGACGCTGCTCCTTCAAATAGGTTTGCACGTTTCTCCAGAATTCCTGTACCTCGGGGCGGTTTGAAGCAAGCGCCTCCTGAAGTATCTGACGGTTAATTTGCCCGGTGGAGTCTTCGAAGTTTCTCTTGATTGCTTCCGGAAGAGTCTCAGGGTTCTGCGTCACCCAGTCGACCACTTCCTGGTCGGTCACGAAAATGCCCAATCTCCTTGCAGCTTGATCAACCAGTATCTGGTTGACAAGTCCATTCCAAACCTGGTCGCGGAGATCCCCCATCGTCTGATCGTCGGGGTCCTTCTTCGTAGCTGATTTGTACTGGTCGACCGAATTCTGAAGGTCCTTCTCGAATTCCTGATATGTAATCTCCTGGCCGTTTATCTTCCCGACGATGTTGCCAGTGTACTGTTGACCCTGCCGGCCAGTTATGTCCATTCCCCATTCGAACACGATCATTGCGATGAAGAGAATTGCAAGACCTACCAAGATCGCGGGCATGTTGTCCCGCATTCTGCTCATTATTGGCATACTAGGAAAACTTCCTCTCGAACAAAATTAACCCGATGAAGTCCTTCTTCGTCGGGTTTGGTTAAAGACTATTGCACTGCGCAACCGAAATCCGGCAGTGCTTCTGTGTGTCGACCTCGACTCCTGTGCTGCACACAAGGCCTCGTATGTGTCGGCAACTCAATGGCTTTACCACTTCGAAAGAAAAATATAACCGCAACGGGCCTGAAAATCAATTTACTGAGATGGTTAACAATTCTTTCTCTGAAAAGCATTGTTGGCTTAACGGTCAGTTAACAGCATCTGGGTATCTTTGTTCATCAATCACGGTTTAACAAGAAGCAGGGAGCTTCATATCGAAGTAAGTCAGCCGCGATAGGAATGTCAGTTCCGAATCACAAAACAGAAGGTCTACTTTGCGATTATGTTCTTCGTGACTTCCTTTCTTGTAAGAAAGATGGGCGGCTCTTACGAGAAGTCTGCAACGATGGCGTTCACTGCTGGCAGCAACGATTTTGAATTGGCGATTGCGGTGGCCGTGGCCGTGTTTGGTATTAGTTCGCAGGCAGCTTTCGCGACTGTGATTGGGCCGCTGGTGGAGGTGCCCGTGCTTATAAGCCTGGTGAACGTGTCGTTGTGGTTCAAGAAGAGATACTTCGGTGGTGGAACCGTCCGGGAATCAGCCGCTGATTGAATGAAACAGGGAATGTGAAGAGATGCGCAGCAGGCCCAGCACTCAATACGGGTTCATTTGACCGTGTAGTGATCTTCTCCGGGTATTTCGATGACGGAATCAACGAGAGACGAAGATGGCTCGCCTATTGTCCGGGGTCTTATTGTAATCTTGCTTTCCTTTCAATGTGGTATTAACTTTTTCGACAAAAATGGAGGAAGTTTTGTCGGAAAGATCCCTCGGAGAGAAAAACAAGAAATATTGGGCATTAATACTCGGTGCGTCAAGCGGTTTCGGTGGGGCGACCGCAATCGAACTCGCCAGAACTGGAATCAATATATTCGGCGTCCACTTTGACCGCGCTGTCACGATGCCACAGGTTAACGAAATAGTTGCGAAGGTCAAGTCGAGCGGCGTGAACGCAGTTTTCTTCAACGTCAATGCGGCTGATGACAAGGCAAGAGAAAAAACCCTGGATGAGATAAAGGAGATCGTATCAAAGGATAAAGAAGCATTCGTGAAAGTCATCATGCACTCCCTGGCTTTCGGAAGCCTCGGCCCCTACTTCGGGAAAACTGCAGGAGATTCAATGAACCGGAAGAAAGTCGAGATGACTCTCGATGTTATGGCGAACTCGCTCGTTTACTGGACGCAAGGAGCATACTTCAGAGGTCTCCTGGGCAGGGGTACGCGCATTTTTGCAATGACAAGTTCGGGCGGTCACACCGTTCTTCCGAATTACGGAGCCGTGTCGGCTGCGAAGGCTGCTCTCGAATCTCATATACGACAAATTGCAATGGAGCTCGGTTCGCACGGGATCACGGCGAATTCGATAATGGCTGGTGTCACAGATACGCCTGCCATGCGCAAAATCCCGAATGCCCAACCCATGCTGGAGATTGCTGTTCGAAAGAATCCGGCAGGGAGAGCGACAACCCCGGAAGATGTTGCAAGAGCCATCGCACTGCTTTGCGATGAGCGAGCCGGTTTCATCAGCGGAAACCTCATCGGCGTGGACGGCGGAGAGGATATTGTGAGTTATATAGGGCAGCGGTCCGCACAGGACCTCGGCGACGGGAGCATCTGATTGTCGCCCGGTAATCTGGTCTAAGCATGGAGGATATCCGTATTAGGAGCATGAATAAGAAAAGGTCAATTGCAGGGCTACTTGCCGTCGCGGCAGTCATGATTGTGTCGGCCGTGTCAGGCGCATATGCCCAGAGCTTCCGCGTCGATTTCGATTTCTCGACATTTCGATACGACACGTCAAATTCCCTCCTGGAATTCTATTACAGCTTTGACATTAGATCGATGAAGCTCGTGGAGAAGGACTCCACTTTCTCCGACACTTTGCTGTTTCATGTTACAATGCAGAAAGTGCACCATGATAGTACGCGCTACTACGAGTCATGGGGAGTACCCGTGACTACGAGAGACACAGCGGGCGCCGATATGAAGAGCTCTCTGGTCGGGCAGATCGGGATAGCGATACCGCCCGGGAATTACCTGATGTTCATCAAGGCAATTGACTGCAACGACACTTCAAGGACTGACAGTGTAGAAGGTCCGGTTATGGTGCCGGAATACTCCTTTGACAAGTTCCAGACCAGCGACATAGAACTCTGTTCCGAAATTACAGAAGCCGGGTCCGGCCCCCACGGGATCTTCTACAAGAACACGTACAATGTCATCCCGAATCCGAAAGCCACTTATGGCGCCGGGTTGCCTATTATCTATTATTATGTCGAGGTGTACAACATCCCCGATTCGACGGACGATAGTCTCTTCACAGTGGAGTACCAGGTGCGAGACGCCTTCGGACAGGTGCGCAAGAGCCGCGAAGTCACCAAAACGAAATTCGGGACCACGAGCGTTGAAGTGGGAACTGTCAACGGCTCGAACCTCAAGACGGGAACATATACGTTCGTCTTTACAGCCATTGACTCGGCTGCAAATCTATATTCGACATCGTCGAGGAGATTTTTTGTTTACAACCCGGGCCTTGGCGCGCCGGAGAGTACAAGTACTGATCTTGCAGGTGCCTCGATATTATCGAGTGTCTTCGGAACAATGAGCAGCGAGCAGTTGGACCGGGAGTTCGCCGAGGCTCGGTACATCTCGTCGTCCGGCGAAAGGGCACAATACAAGGAAGTGCACACGCTGTCGGGCAAGCGGCAGTTTCTCTACGATTTCTGGAAAAGGCTCAATCCCAATCCGGCTCTCAAGACAAATTCTTACAGGACCGAGTATCTGCAAAGGGTCGCTTATGCGAACGAGCACTTCACTGTCGGTTCGAAGGAGGGATGGCAAAGCGATCGCGGAAGAGTGTACATAGTGTATGGAAAGCCAGACCAGATCGACCGGCATCCGAACGAGGGCAACTCCAAGCCTTACGAAATCTGGTACTACAATTCGGTGCAGGGCGGCGTGAGCTTCGACTTCATCGATAGGACCGGATTCGGCGACTACCAGCTCGTAAACTCCACTGCCAGGAATGAAATCCATGACGACAATTGGCAGCAGTACCTGGGGAACTAGAGACGCGGCTGGAAATAATCGTGAAAGGATTTCAACCGCAATAGTCGCCCCCGAAGGGGGGTCCTTCGGACAGGATATGCCAAGAATTCCTGGAAAGCGACTTTCTTCTTAATTGGGATGTTCTCTGCGTTCTCGGCCGGATCTACAGTGCTGATCATTTAGCTCAGGACATCACCTTGATGTAATCGGGACAACTGCCGATCTTTCGCAGGAGTTAGTCATGAGCGAAGCGAGGAGGAGAATTGACGAAGCCGAAGGTCATCGGAAGAAGCGCAGGGTATAATCCTCAAAACAGGTTTGAAGAAGTGGCCGTCGTTCCAAGCGACGAAGAGGACCGTTTCTTCGCGGATGAAAACCGTGAAGAGCAAAAGGTCGAGACTAAGTTCTACGTCGACACTACTAGGGACATCTTGGCCGCAAATGACAGCCCGGATATCGGATTCACTTACAGCATAAATCCGTACCGCGGCTGCGAACATGGCTGTATCTACTGCTATGCCAGACCATCGCACGAATTCCTCGGCTTCTCTTCCGGACTCGACTTCGAAACGAAGATCATGGTAAAGCGTGACGCCCCGGAGCTACTTCGCCAGGCGTTCATGAAAAAACGATGGGAGCCGCAGGTAGTCGCGATGTCGGGGAATACCGACTGCTATCAGCCTGTCGAGCGGACGCTGAAGATCACGAGACGGTGTCTCGAAGTATTCCTGGAATTCAGGAACCCCGTCGGAATAGTGACAAAAAATTTCCTGATAACCCGCGACCTCGACATACTCAGCGAGTTGGCGAAACTCAACCTCGTCAGCGTCGCCATTTCGATTACGAGCCTGAACCAGGAGCTGACACGCAAGATGGAGCCGAGGACTTCTTCGCCGGCGAAGAAGCTCGAGGCGATAGAAATGCTGGCCAAAAACGCGATACCGGTCGGAGTGCTTGTCGCGCCGGTGATCCCGGGCCTGACTGATGAAGAGATCCCGTCGATTCTGCGGGAAGTGTCCACTCGCGGTGCGACGTTCGCCGGGCTGCAGATGATCAGACTTCCATACGCAGTCAAAGACCTTTTCACCGACTGGGTCAGGAGAGAATTCCCCGAGCGTGAGAACCGGATCGTGACCAGGATAAAGGACGTGCGCAGAGGAAAGATGAACAGCAGCAACTTCAAGGAGCGGATGAGAGGGACGGGTGAAACCGCGAAGGCGATCCACCAGCTTTTCTATGCCAGCTGCAGGAAGTACCACCTTGGAAACGGGAAGTCCAATCTCGCGACTGACAAGTTCCGGCGGCCCGTCGGGATGCAGACGGAGATATTCTGAAGATAAAAACTGACGCTATTGGCGATCAGCTTTCAGCGAGGTCACCAGCGGAGAGTTTGGGATAGTTGCCGGGGCCTTTTAGATGATTCGCGGGTATTTCTGAAGGCTTTATGAGAGTTTCGAAATGGTCGGGGGATGTTTCTAAACATTCCGCGAGAGCTGCGAAATACTTCCCTGTAGTTTCCAAACGCTCCGGGGGAGTTGCGGAGCGCTCCTCTGTAGTCTCCGAACGCTTCGGGGAAGTTTCCGAACTCATTCCGCGGGACAAAAACCGCATTTTTCATGTAAGTTAGGGCTTTATTGATAAGGTAGTGGGCTACTTTGCAGTAAGACATGTTTCCCGCCACGAAGTGGCTCCTTTCGCGAAGCGATGCCTTACCGGCACGGAGCAGATCTCGCAGATAAGCGCAGATTAACGATCGGTGATCATCTGCGCAATC
>CAZRXH010000075.1:0-7515 GCA_964603995.1 uncultured Bacteroidota bacterium
TCGGATGGCAGAAAACTTCTTTGGGATCGTGCCCCAGCTCCGTGACGACGTATTTCCACACGTCATCATCGATCATCAGCTCGCTTTTGGAATCCCAGCCGAGGAAGGCCTTCGTTCTCTTTACCGCGCTGAAGGCACGAACGTCTCTCCTCTCCTTGAGCGTCGATGCCAGCAGCTGAGATTTCAGTTTTCGAAGGTCGTCAGTGTACTCGCTCTTTTGCTTTGCCATTGAATACTTGTAATCGTGCACGACTCTGCGGTTTAGACCAGACATAGACGCATTTCCGCAGCTCCCTGCGTCCGTGTATTCCCATCTGCTGGCTGCTGTTTCCTTTGCCGCGTGGGAGAACCCATATTTGATCTACCTTCAACCCGGCGCTTTGCGCGAAGTCCGAGAGTATCATATCCACCGGCACTTCGATGCCGTGGTACTGGACGTTGTCGTTTATCATTACAACCCTGCCGCCGGGAGAGAGCACGCGCGCCATCTCGGTGATGAGACAGCTCAGCTCGAAGAAGTAATTTTCGACCATCCCCGGAATGTTCGGGTTGTTGAGTTCTTTATTTTCACGCAAGCGGTTCAGCATCGTGAGTATCTGTTGAAGTGCCTCGTGGCTCTCGAATGCGTTTACCGAGGCGGTAAACCGATCCTCATGATTGTTCCTGCGATATTGTTCTTCGAGATAAACCCGCTTGCTCTTGTTCTCCACGGTTGCAGAAAGCAGTGTTTGCCGAAGTGATTTGAGGGCGCTCTCGCTGTAGCCGAGGAAGGCAAGCTCGAGCGCGTATGTTCTGGTATAGTCGTAACGATTACAGTACGGAGGCGACGTCAGGATCATGTCGAACGAAGACTCTGTCAGAGTCGGCATTATGTCCAGGTTCGAAGCTTCGATGATTTCGACGTTAGAAGAGTACGATCCGCCGTTTCGCCATCTGATATCATCAAGCATGATACCAAGTTTTTCACGGATTGCCTGTTGAAAATCCGGGATGAAACCCTTGTCAAAAGAAGACTTTAGCTCCCTCCCCGACCTGTTGTCCCATCTCAGGTATTGACCATCCTTGCGCGTGTAACTCACATCTTCAAGAATTGACAGAAGTGCAAACCGGAAAAGATATCTGATGTTCGGATCATCGATGCGATCCACGAACATTATATAACTCGATATCGCAGATTCTGTCTGTTTCGGAAAAGCACCCTCGGTGATCCGCAGGTGCGGGAAGGAATAAGTCCCCTTCTGATTCCAGTTCCAAGAAGAAAGCTCTTCGGCATACCGTTCAAACATAGGAATGCTCACGACATCAGCCTTGAGGCGTGCCTTCATCGCGGCAGTTCCGACAGGTAGAAGCTCAATACCTGTAGCGCGCCAGCCGAGTTTTGTCGCCGTCGTCAAAGTGGTCCCGGAACCCGCAAACGGATCGAGTATTCTTGGAGCGTTACGGAGAGATGGTTGGAACCGATTGAGACAATACTGGACCAGCTTGGAAGAAAAGCCTTCCTTGAATTTCAGCCAACGATAGAAGGGCTCTTTCTTGTTTGCCTGGAAGGATACGAGCTCTCTCGTGAGATCCTCGTTGACTGACAAATAATCAACATATCGAGTCTCTACTTCCCTAACAGCGGCGCGGCAGGCACGGATGCCATGGGTCTTCTTCGTCTCAATAGATCCCTTACTGGCAGCACCATTCCACAATTATTCTTCTCCTTTGAGATCCTGAGATTTTCCTGCAAACCACGCTGCCAGTTTCCCGTTCAAGTTGCTTTATACTACATCTCTAAAGGGAAATATTCAATAGGAAGCCCTTCAGATGATTTCTTGTATCTTCTGAAATGCCACCGCACCTTCCCTCAACAGCTCCACTTTTCCTTTCGTGACATCGACGACAGTTGAAGGAGTCTGAGACGTCAGCTTTCCGGCGTCCACAATCAAGTCGACCGATTCAAGTACTCGCCTGTTGATCATCCCGATCTTGTCCGGGTTAGCCTCGCCCGAGAGGTTCGCGCTGGTGGACGTGATCGGTATACTGCATATGCCCAGCAGCTCGCGACAGAAATTGTCGCTGGAAAGCCTCACGCCTATTTTACCTGACCCCGCCGTCAGGATAGGAGACACGATCGGAGAAGCTTTGAATACGATCGTCAATGGCCCGGGCCAAAACCGCTCCATCAGCTTCTCGGCGAAGTCGGGTATTCCGGTGACTATCTCTTCTAAACTGGCCCGGTCCGGAATAAGGACCAAGATGGGATTAGACTTGGGCCTTTCTTTTATTCTGTAGACCCGTTCTACGATCTTCGGCTCCAGCGCGTTGGCACCGAGGCCGTAAATCGTCTCAGTCGGATAGACAATCACTCCTCCATTGAGAATAATCTGAGCGGCGAGCGCGACGCTGTGTGCCTTCCGTACACTGACGATCTTAGCCATCCCGCCCTCGCAGTACTTCCAGAGTTGCAGCGACAATCTGTTCGGGCGCGATGTTCCTCATGCAATCGAAAGTCCCGATGGGACAGCGATTCCCGCCGTGAATCGTGCAGGGCCTGCATCCGAGGCCGCTGACTTCGGCCACTATCGAGTTCCTGTGGTACGGATAGAATCCGAAATCCTTTACCGTCGGGCCGAATATCGCCACGGTTGGCACACCTAACGCGGACGCGACATGAACGGGTGCCGAATCGTTGGCAACCATCAGCGAGGCTCGCCTTATGAGTTCAGCTGACGACATGAAGGACAGCTCTCCCACTGCGGAGATGACGTTCACACCGACCTCAACGAAATCGCTGACGAGGCCGATGTCTTTATTGCCACCGACGAGTATGACCTTCCCGAACTTCTCCAGTAGCCCGCGGACAACTTCCCGCATGGATTCCACCGGATAGCGCTTGGTGTTCCAGACAGTCCCTGGCGCTACGACTGCGTAAGGCGGCTCGATCCCACGTGTCAGAAGGAATTGTGCTGCCTCATCTCTGTTCCCCTCGCCGGGAAAGAGTCGCGGTTCTTCCCTGTCGACTTCAATTCCAAGAGGCTTCAGCAGGGAAAGGTTTCTCTCGACTTCATGCGTTCCGAATCTCCAGGGCATCAGGTGCGTGAAACTCTTCTTCCAGGCCGACCTGTCAAACCCGACACGCACACCGGCGCGGGTCCCGCTCGAGAGCAGCGCACTCCTGATCGAACGATGAGGGCAAAGGACGATGTCGTACGCCCTCCTTCTCAGCCCGGCGCGCAGATCGAGGAAAGCGGAAAGTGAGCCGTGCTTCCCGTGCTTATCATAGATGATGACTTGCGAGACATCAGCGTGAGGCTTCACGATGTCGAATGTTTCCGGAATAGCGAGGAAATCGATCTGCGACTCCGGGTATGATCTTTTGAGGACCTGCAGCATGGGCAGCGTCAGAATAACGTCACCGAGAAAAGCGGTCTGAATTATGAGCGCGCGTTTCAATTGCGCTTCGCCCCCTCCATCATCTTTTGAAACTCCGGCAGGTGTTTGAACCTCTTGTGGAACCACAGCCAATCGGACGGATATCTGCGTATGAAATCCTCAAGGAGCGTGACATGACGCTGGGTAAGTTCGCGGACATTCTCTTCAGTCTCCTCTTTGAGATCTTCATAATTAATTCCGCGGAGATCGACCACGTAAGTGCCGTCTCCCCTTCTAATAAGGAAGCCCGCCTGCATATCCGCGCGCGTCCTGAGCGCAAATGATGCCGGTCCCTGGAAGGTCGGGACATCCATGCCGAAGAATTTCGACGTGGCGCTTTCCTTTGCGGCGCTCTGATCTGCGAGGAGAGCGACTATTCCGTTTGACTTCAGATGAGTCAGAGCAGCCCGGATGGAATTCGACATTGGGACAGTTGAATTGCCGAGATGGCATCTGTACCGGTCCGCAATTCGATCGACCGGCTTATTGTGAAAGGGATGAACGATGATCTGGATTTTTCCGGGGAACGATGCACCGATGGCAAGAGCTATCAGCTCCCAGTTTGAGAAATGACCGCTCATCATTATCAGCCCTCTTCCCTTCTCAAGCGCGGTTTCGATCATGCGTCGTGAATGCTCGGAGAACTCGACGATGCTTTTGAGATTATCCTTTGTGAACTTCGGAAAACAGAGGAACTCGAACAGGACAGTCGCGATGTTTACGTAGGCGCATTCGAGAATTTTTTCCAGTTCATCACCGCCTTCTTCCGGGAAACAAAGTTTCAGGTTGGCAAGCGCGACACTGCGGCGAATCCTCAGGTGGCGGTATGCAAACCGTCCGAGCGCAGCCGCCATCTTCTGTACCCTTCGCGTGGAGAAACGACGGAGGCAGGCTCCTACCACTCTCAAAAGTCCGGATTGCAGATGATCAGAAATGCTCAAACAAATTTCTCTATTTATCTTGAGTCAGTCGGAATTACAGAAACGAATTTGTGGACCAAGCCACCGCATGAACATTATACGACTACTTTTCTACAAAACCGAGCACATACATACTCGAATAGATATTGCCCCTGCAATCTTGGCAGAAATGTCCGGGAGGGATGAAAAAGCTCCAAACGCCAAATCCCAATCCCCAAACAAGTTCCAAAAGAAAAGAAAACGTAAATCACAAGACCTAAAGTCTTTCTCTTTTTACTGATTGAGAATTTGTTTTCGTTTGGAGCTTGGTGTTTGGAAGTTGGAACTTCTTTATGTTTGTGACTTCGAGGAAGTGTTCAAAATGCACGAGATATATCCTACGATAATCGTTGTCAGCGATCCTATAATAGTGTACCACGTCCAGGCAATCGGCGTGAAGAAAAAGATGTAGATCAGGATCAGCAGACCGGCGGAGAAACCGATGATTGCGTCCGTTTGCTGCGGTTTCCTGAAAAGCACTCCAAGTAAAAAAGTGCCGAGAAGGCCACCGTAGGTGACGGACGCGATGGACAGCGCTATTTCAATTACCGATTCGTTAGTATGAATGAAGATGAACGCAGTGGCGACCAGTATTACGGTCCACGCAACGCTGAACAATTTGGAGAGTCTCAAATCCTTTTCGTCGTTGCTGTGCTTTCCGAAATACGGCTTGTACAGGTCGACGAGTGTCGAAGAGGCAAGCGAGTTTATTGAACCGCTCAGCGACCCCATCGCACTTGCCAGGAGCCCCGCGACAATTATGCCGCTGACTCCGCTGGGGAGCTGCTCGACGATGAACTTTGGAAATATCTGGTCGCCGTCCTTAAACGGGAAAGCGTGGTAGAAAGCGTAGAGCGCGACGCCGATCAGGAGAAAGAAAAGGAACTGGATGCCGACAAAGAAACCGCTGGCGATGACCGCCTTCTGACTGTTCTTCAGCGAGTTAGTGGCAAGGAGTCTCTGGACTATCAGCTGATCGGTTCCGTGCGAGGCCATAGATAGGAATGCACCGCCGAGCACGCTAGCGACGAAAGTGTACTTCAACGTGAAAAAGTGCGCAAGGCCGCCGCTGAACCCGAAATGTATGAACTGGAATTTCGCCTCCGCCGAAGCCATCTCTACGACGGTGCTCCACCCGTCCGGCAGGTGTGACAGCATGATGTAGAGCGCAAGCGCTGCGCCACCGATATAAATGAACATCTGTACCACATCTGTCCAGATCACCGCCCTGATGCCGCCAGTGTAGGTGTAGATGAATGTGAAGACAGTTATGACCACTATCGCGATGGCATAGACGTACGTGTTCGAGTATCCGCTGAATATCTGATATCCTTTGAAGATAATCGCGAGCGGAATCGCAGTGGTGAAGAGCCTCACGCCTGTCGCAAGTGTCCTCGTTATCAGAAAGACGATTGAGGCATAGCTTCTGGTCTTGTCCCCGAACCGGGTTTTCAGAAGTTCATACGCGGTAACAAGCTCGCCGCGGTAGTACGATGGAAGGAAGAGGAAGGCGATCACGATCCTTCCGAGTATATAGCCGATGGCGATCTGGAGAAAATTAAGGTTGGTCAGGTACGCGAGGCCCGGGATAGAGATGAAAGTAATGGCGCTTGTCTCAGTGGCAACAATGGCAAACGAGACGACGAGCCATGGCATCTTCCGCCCCCCGACGAAATAGTCTGCAGCGTCCTTCTGCTTCCCGCCGATAATCACGCCAAACGCAGCCACACCGATGAGATACGCCAGCACTATCGCGTAATCGACGGCAGTGAATCCCAATTCAGCTCCGGGTGGTACCTGGCGTCTGTTTCAGTTCATCTCTTCCGTTGAAGCGTGGATCGAGAAGACTTTTTCAAGCTGCGTGATCCTGAAAAGGTTACGGACGTCAGGATTGGGAACAACAAGATGGATTTCCCCTTTTAATTCATTCATCATCCTCTCGGCCACCAGCAACGCACTCAGTCCGGACGAATCACACGACTTCACGTAGCTCATGTCAACAACGAGCTTCTTCAGCGGCGCCCTGCAAATGATCAGGAACTCCGCCTTGAGCTGAGGGGACACTTGAGTGTCGAGCTTCTCGATGTTCATCTTGAGTAAAGTGTGTCCTTTGTGAGTTTCGGTTTCGAATGCTTTCTTTTTCATTTTTCCTTGAACATTTTTATTGTTTTGATGAGACTCTCGTAGGACTTCTTCATATCGCCACTCTCCGGCGTCTTTATCTGGAGATCATAAAAATAATCACTGTTCACTTTGGAGAACCCTGTGCATATCTTCGCGTCCGACTTTCTGCAGAGGTAAGCCATAAAAATGTCATCCGAGTAACTGAGATCGAAGGCAATGTCATACTTTTCGTGCCTCAACCGGGAGATCAGGTCGTGCGACGGGAGCTTCAGCCAGCTTTCGTCGGCCTGCGAGACGACGATAACCTCGCTCCGGTAGGTCGCAAGCTCACGCATATTTTCTGTAACGAGAAGCACGATGCGCCGGAAGTATCGCATCAACGACTCGACCACCGATCGTGCAAGGTAGAACTCCATGCTCATCCGCGGCATCAGAAAGACCACGGTCTCGGACGCTTTTATCGTGTCGTTGAAGTTTATTGTCTTCCTTGAGTGCCTCGCCCTGCCAGCCGCATATTTAACAGCAATTTTCGTCCTGATACTTGTCATTTACTTTTTTCAATGAGTTTAGTGAAATCGTCTTCCATCAATATAGCTATTTTGAGTTTCTGAGCCTTGTCATATTTCGAGCCGGGATCCGCACCCACCACAACGTAGTCAGTTTTCTTGCTTACGCTTTCGGTCACCTTGCCGCCCATCGACTCGATAAGCTCTTTTGCGTCGTCCCGCTTGTAGACCGAGAGAGTACCGGTAATGACAAAGATCTTTCCTGAGAGTTTACCCGCCTTTCTCTTTACCGTTTCCTCAAATTGGAGACCCGCGGCACGCAGCCTCGAAATCAGTTCTCGGTTCTTCCTGTCGTGGAAGAACCGAAAAACACTTTCGGCAATTGCCGGACCTATGTCGGACACAAACTGAAGCTTCTCCTGGGAGGCGTTCATTAGATCGTCCATCGATTGAAAGTGCTCAGCGAGAAGTTGGGCGGTTCTTTCCCCGACATGTCTGATGCCGAGCCC
>CAZRXH010000075.1:7615-16217 GCA_964603995.1 uncultured Bacteroidota bacterium
AGTGCTCAGCGAGAAGTTGGGCGGTTCTTTCCCCGACATGTCTGATGCCGAGCCCGAACACGAGCTTGCTGAACGATCTCGATTTGCTTCGCTCAATTGCCTTAAGAAGGTTATCAACGCTCTTTTTTCCCCAGCGCTCCAGAGCTTCAAGCTCGTTGCGGTGGCCTTCCAGGTCGTAAATGTCGGCGACACTTTTCAGCATACCAATCGTGACCAGCCGGTCCACTACCGATTCACCCATTCCCTCGATGTCCATGGCACGCCTCGCAGCGAAGTGCTCAATGCGACCGCGGACCTGAGCGGGACACTCATAGTTTTCGCAGTAGTACGCCGCTTCGCCTTCAAGCCTGATAACCGGCTCGCTGCACGCAGGACACTTCTGCGGGAACTTGAATGGCTTCGCCCCCGGCGGACGCTTCTCTTTGAGGAAACCAACAATTGCCGGGATGACGTCTCCGCTCTTCTCAACTATCACAGTGTCGCCGATGCGAACATCTTTCTCTTTTATGTAATCTTCATTATGGAGCGTCGCGCGGCTTATCGTTGACCCGGCCAGGAAAACCGGCTCAAGCTCGGCGACGGGAGTAATCGTGCCGATTCTCCCGACCTGTACGACTATGTCTTTGAGAATTGTCTTCGCCTGTCGAGCGGCGAACTTGTATGCGATTGCCCATCGCGGGCTCCTGGCAACGGCGCCAAGAGTCTGCTGCTGACTGATGTCATTCACCTTGACAACGTTCCCGTCAATTTCGAACGGCAGCCGATCACGCTCGGTTTCCCAGTATCGTGCTGACTCAACTACCTGATCAATATTCTTGCAGAGTCTCGCGTGCTGGCTGACCGGCAGCCCAAGCTTCCTGAGTATCTGGAGGCTCTCCCATTGTGATTTCAATTCCACTTCGTTCGAAAGGAGATAGTAAGAGAAAAATCTGAGCGGCCTTTTTGCAACTTCTCTCGGATCCTGGAGTTTCAAAGTACCTGCTGTTGCGTTACGTGGATTCGCAAAAGTCTTCTCGCCGTTCTCTTCACGTTCGCGGTTCATCTTCTGAAAGCCATCACGGTCCATTAAGACCTCGCCGCGGACTTCGACGTTTACGAACGCGGCAGTCTCGCGCGATGAATTCAGCCGGAGAGGCAATGAGCGGATTGTTCTGACGTTTGTAGTAATATCATCCCCTGTCTCTCCGTCACCGCGTGTCGCCGCGAGCGCGAGGATCCCCTTCTCGTACACAAGACGAAGGGCGACACCGTCAAACTTCAATTCCGAAACGTATTCGAATTTCTCGTCACCGAGAAGGTTGCGTACCCTTCTGTCAAAATCCCGGAGCTCATCCTCAGTGTAGGTATTGGAGAGACTGAGCATCGGAACTGGGTGGCGGATCTGCTTGAACTCCTTCGTCGGCTCCCCACCGACGCGCTGCGTAGGTGACTCGGGCGTTACAAGATCGGGATACTCTGCCTCCAGCTCGAGAAGCTTCTTCATCAACTGGTCATATTCGAAGTCGCTTATCGATGGATCGGCCAGAACATAGTATCGGTAATCGTGCCCGCGGATTTCCTCACGCAGTCTCTCTATTTCCAATTGAAGGTTCTTGCCAGCCCTTGAAGAAGAGGCGCTCTTCACTTCTCGATCGTGCCGTCTTTCAGAATTGTAACATTACGAATCACGACACCCGGCTTCCCAAGAGGAGGATACTTGTGGCCATCCAGAGAAATCAACAGACCTCCTGCGTTGCCGATCGTCATGTTGAATTTCCTCCGTCCCCAGAAAGTAAGCTTTGTCCCAGGTTTCATGAGAAGGTCATAGGTCTTCCCCTCATCGACGACCAGGTTCACCCAGACAGTGTCGAGAGCATCCAGCACGAGCCTGGAGCTGTCCGACTTCGCGTGCGTTCTCGTCGCGGCACTGTAGGCAGAATCGAACTTCCTCTCGTTTACCGCCTGCGCGTTCTCGTAGTCGTAAGCGTTGGAGTTTACCGGAGCTCTTTTGGTTGGGGAAAATGCAAGGTACGAGAGAACCCCCAGGATTGCGATGGCGGCCACTCCGAGCCCGATCTTTTGCGCGCCGGAGAGATTCAACGGTCTACTGTCGCTCTTCTGCGTCGCCGCCTTCTCCTTCTGCTCGCTGACCGCCTTTACCGACTCGACATGCAAATTGAACCGTTTGATCGTATCATCCGGATCAAGCCCGATTGCCTTCGCATAGTCCCTTATGAAGGCCCTTATGTATGTCTCGGGAAGAATCTCGAAGTTCCCTGCCTCGATGGCCTCGAGAAACTTCATGCTGATTCTGGTTTGTACGGCTACATCGGACAGCCGTATCTTCCTTTCCTCGCGCTGCTTCTTTAACTCCTCGGAAAAACTTTCCATTCGCCGTCGTGGTTAATGTGACATTTTGAATCTAATTAACCCGAACAACTATAACAACCGACGAAATTGGAAGGCTTTGAGCCAAAGTCGTCAGGTTTCGGGATGTGTTTGAGAATTGGCTTGACAATGAATTGAACGATCAGGATATTTAGTAGACTTACGTCTACTATATAATGGAGATGAACATGAATGACTTGACCGAGCAGCAAATGAAGGTTTTCCAGTTCATTGAGACTCACCAAAGACGCTTCGGTTATCCGCCGACGATCAGGGAAATCGCCGACCACATCGGGGCAAAGTGGGGACATGGGATCGAGCGGCATCTGGAGGCTCTCGAGAAGAAAGGCTTCATAAAACGAGAAGCGGTGAAGAGCCGTGGGATACAGCTGACCCACAAATCAATCGGGACCGCAGTGCCGATCATAGGCAGGATAACAGCCGGCAGACCGATCCTGGCTGTCGAGAATATAGAAGACTCTCTAATACTCGATCCGGCCTTCACTAGAGGAAGCGACACAATTTTCCTGTTGATGGTTGAGGGCTATAGCATGAAGGACGCCGGCATTTTGGACGGGGACCTGGTTCTGGTGAGGCAGCAGTCGACGGCCGAGAATGGAGAGATTGTCGCAGCGCTCATCGATGACGAGAGGGCTACGGTAAAGAAATTCAGGCAGGAAGGCGATCAGGTAATCCTGGAACCTGAGAACCCGGATTTTCAGCCGATCGTTTCAAATTCATCATCAGTGAAAATAATCGGGAAGGTGATGGCCGTGCTGAGACTTTTGGACAATCAGCTTACCGTCAAGAAACTTAGATAGCTGGGATAATTGATGGTTGAATCGTGTAGTAGCATAACGGGATGCTGGCCTAATGGACTGGTGACAACAACTATGTATGCCCGGCCATCTTGTTTCTGGCCTCTTGTATCCGGCCTCTAGCATTGACAATGGACAGCGACAAATATCCGACCATCATGCACATCGACGTCGACGCGTTCTTCGCGTCAGTGGAAGAAGCGCTGTGTCCCTCTCTGCGCGGGAAGCCGGTTGTCGTCGGCGGGCTGCCGGGCGACCGCGGAGTCGTAGCTTGTCCGAACTACGAAGCACGGAAGCTTGGGGTCAGAACGGCTATGCCGCTTGCAAAGGCCTACGCACTTGCCCCCAATGCAATTTTCATGAGAGGAAGTCACCGCACTTATGCCGAGTATTCGAGGCGCTTCATGGAGATTCTCCATGACTTCTCTCCGATCGTCATGCCTGTGAGCTTGGATGAAGCCTACGTTGACGTGAACGGTTGTCTCCATTTCTGGGACTACGACCCCGGCGTGCTCGCCGTGGCTATCAAGCGAGCAGTATTCGATGAGTTGAAGATAAGCGTGTCGATCGGCATCGCTTCAAACAGAGTCACCGCGAAAGTGGCGTCAGATTATTCGAAGAAGTTAGCCAGAGCTGAAATGGACAAGCGCAAGGAAACTGGTCCACCAAACGGGCTTCTCGTAGTCCCAATTGGGATGGAGAGAGAATTCCTTGCCCCCCTTCCGGTCTCGGCTATTCCCGGAATCGGCAGGAGAACCGCCGAGACTCTCGAGACGCTTGGCATACCCACTGTCGATGGTCTGGCGAAGACCGACGTGAAGCTATTAGAGCGAGTATTCGGAGTGGTGGGCATATACCTCCACGAAGCTGCCAACGGAAAGGGACGCCGGGATCTGTCTGAAGATGAGCGCGATGCGAAATCAATTTCCCGGAGCACCACATTTTCGGAAGACTCAAGCGATCAGGAATTCATTTCCTCAGTGTTCTTCCACCTATCGGAGAAAATCGCGCGTGAGCTGCGGGAGAACAGGCAAATGGCATCAACGGTAACGGTGAAGATGCGTTATTCCAACGGCGCGCCACTTCTCGGGTACAGGAAAGGGAGCGCTGCAGCCGATCGCAGGTTCGTCACTTACCAGAAGAGTTACACTCTCGATGAGCCCACAAATTCGGAGTTCGAGATTGCTTCGGCCGGATTCTCGCTCTTCAAGAGCCTGTGGCTTGAGGGAACAAAAGTGCGCCTGATCGGCATAGGGGTCACAAATATTCGTAAAGACTGCAGCCAGCCTGACCTGTTCGAGTCTCGCAAGGTGCGGCAGGCTGATCTTCTCGACAGCCTCGACAGGATACGGACAAAGTTCGGGTACCATTCCATCTACTTCGGAATCGTTAATCGACTCGACGATGGCTACGACAGCGACCCGCGGGGATTTAACCTCCACTCTTCTTCCCGCCATGCTGGTTGAGTCTCCCCTTCGCTCGCCTTGATTCATTCGGCCACAATCGAAATATTTCGATAAATGAGAGATCAAACCGTAGCCCATTATTCCCCCACTTCATCCAAGCGCTTCGTCAGACACACATTATTCCGTTATTCCAGGATTCCATTATCACTCTTTCTCCTGTTTTCACTGACATCGTTTCAGGCCCCTCCATCTCTCGTCATGCAATTCAGCTTTGGACATTTCAGTAATCCGAGAGGCATCAGTGTCGATCCATCCGGCTCAATCTACGTCGCGGATACCGGGAACGACCTGCTTCGCCGCTACAATTCATCCGGAGACTCTACCGGTGAGGTCGGCGGATATGGGTGGGGCGATTCCCAGTTCGATATGCCGTATGATGTCTGCGCCACGAACGGCGTGGAGATATTTGTTGCAGACTACAACAACAACAGGATAGAGCGGTTTGACAGGACACTCGCCAATGTCGCGACTCTATCGACGGACCAGTCAAACGACGATTCGAAGCGGTTCGGGTATCCGTCCGGTGTAGCTGTTTCGAGGTTAGGAGATCTCTTCATCTGCGATGATGAGAATGTAAGGATCATGAAAGTGAACACATTCTCGACGGTGGAAAGGACATTCGGCGGCTATGGCGAAGGAGCAGGAACGCTTACGATGCCACGGCAGGTTGCGATCGGACCCAACGACGATGTGTTCGTTTCCGACAAGGGGCGAGTTGCCATATACGACAACTTCGGAAATTACCTAGGTTCAATCGGCAGAGGAATCCTTCACGATCCCACCGGCATAGGAATAGGCAGCGGAAAGTTGGCCGTCTGTGACTCGGACACTCTCTACTTCTTCAGGCTTGACGGAACCCTTCTGGCGAAGTTCTCCGGGGGAGATGTCTTTGGAGCAAAGATCCGACAATTCAACGACGTTTCAATCGAGGGAGACAGAGTCTATATCCTGACGAACAAAAACGTTGTCGTGGCGAAATCAAACTTCTGACTTCCCAGCACTTCCGGATTGACTATTGCCGGAGGTCGTTCATCCTTCAACACCGCTATCGCATTCAGAGCTGCCAGATCGGACATCCTCAAGTAAGCACAGTTTATGTGCGACTCACTTACACTTCCACTGACCACATAAGCTGCAATAAGTGAGTCGCACATTATCTACTTTACCAGCAATAACTTTTTCGTATCGACGAAGCTTCCTGCGGTCAGCCGGTAGAAATACACTCCACTAGGGAGGCCGCTTGCATCAAACTTAACTTCATATCTTCCCTGCTTCTTAAATTCGTCAACCAACGTTTTCACCTCTCTGCCGAGTATATCGTAGACTCTCATTGTTACGAAGCTATTAGCCGATAACTCATAGCTGATAGTCGTAGACGGGTTGAACGGATTCGGATAGTTCTGGACCATAGCAAACTCTTTCGGGATAGACTTCACTTCGACAGGAGCCAGCACTTGCGGCTCATTCTCATTGATTACCGCAGTTCCTTCCATGTCGATCTGCGCAAACTTGTCAGGAAGCATTAGCGCAATAGTAACAATGTTATTGTCCGCAGACAGAGGGGTAACACCTGCGATAGCTATCTTCAGTGTACCACTATTGATGTGGTAGGCACGCACCCAGTCCTTCGGCAGGTTGTCTTGTACTCCCCGGATGTTGATCGACTGCCCGATGTTGAGACTTAACTCGACTGCTCTTACGTTCTGTGCATCCCTTAGTGACACGGGGAGGCTGATGAGATCGTCCCCGTTAGAAGAAGGCTCGTTAAGATAGATCGTTCCGGATGATGTTATAGATGAGGCGGCAAATGCTTTCCCCTTCAGTGCCTGAGGTGCGAGGTGAACGGAAGTATCGCCGACAACATAGCGGAGTAGCAATGATGCATCGTATGCAGTAACGGCGCCGTTTCCAGAGACGTCGGCAACCCGCAGTTGATATGGAGTGAAAGTAGTGTCACCAACAACATAGATCAAGATTAACGAGGCATCAAAAGCGGATATCTCCCCGTTCCCGCTGATGTCGCCCTTCAGACCGGTTGACAAGCTGACAACCGCAGTCCCCTGAGGCGAAAAAGCTCCATCGCCGACCACGTAGTTTGAATGCAGTCCCGCAGTTTCCCGCGCTGAAGCTGCTCTCCAGGTCTTGTATGAGATCTGATCACCTGAGGTAAATCCATCTTTTTCAGAGGTACCGGGATCATCTGCTGAAGCGACAATTGAAATTGGGGAAGTCGAGTCAATAGCAGAGGAAAGTGAGTTTGCACCGACACAAACACTGCCGTCAAACAGACCTATCTCATCTCCTGCCTCGAGAGTAGTCCCGCCGATATTTACATCAGTCACATAGATGTTCATTGCAAGATATGGGTTACCGCCCCACACCGGCTGAAAATGATTCGTCGCGGCAATTTTATGAGGCTCACTCGCACCTTCATCACCTTTCCCTGGCAACGACGCCTGTCCCTTTAGATCCGCCACCTTTGCTTTCGAATCCCCCGCAGTTGAAGCAATCGAATTTGCTGAACCATTTATGGACAAAGAACAGTTGTCATTTACTTTCACGTAGTAGCCCTCGCCAGGTTGAAAGGTGCCTATGTTGTTAAACCATCCGGCTCCCGGTATGTTCTCGATGGTGCCTCCATCTTGACTCTGAACCTTAACCAAAGAATTAAGGTCTATCAGCGGTTGCATAACGCCCATTGCCCCGGAGGGTGCCTGAGCCGGATAACTTATGATATTCCAACCGATCGATAACGGTATCTGAATAAGTAATGTTATTGCTTGACCCTTGACCGAAAGAGATGCGGAAGCGTTGACTTTTAAGTAGTAACCTTCCGTTAAGCTCCAATTACCGATATTATTCACCCAACCTACCCCGGGCAGTTTTTCTATCGCGTTACCTGCTTCATCCTGGACCTTCACGAGGTTTCCGGAACTTATCAGGCCTGAAAGAATATTTTTCAAGTCAATATCTTCAGGTGCAACATAAAGAGAAAGGATATTCCAGCCTTGGATCAGGCCGGTCTGTTGCGTTAATGTTGAAGAAGGGGCCATCAGACTTGCAACTGCTGTCCCCCGTGAAGCAAATTTCCCGTCACCTGAAGTGTATGTAACAGTTACATTGGTAACCTCTTTTGAAGAACTCAATATCCAAAATTTGTAAGTAATTGAGTGATCAGACACAAAGCCATCGATGGCTGTGGTAGTCGGATCATCCATTGACGCGGTGATTGTCAGAAGATTAGATTGGGACAAAGGTCCGCTCAATACTTTTGTACCTACGCAGTTTGTCCCATCAAACACGGCTATTTCGTCCCCAGCATTTAATGGCGTTCCGTTGAAGGTGGCAGTTGATATATGAATGCTCATGCTCGAATAAGGATTGCCAGTCCAGTTTGTATGGAAATGTGTCGCTACTGTTTGTGTGCCAGTACCGCTGACAGAAACATTCTTCGTAGTCGCGCCATTGCTTGTGTGTATAATGTTATCCGAATATGATTTTACTTCACTTGGACTAAACCGTGTGGAAATCGTAGTACTGGGAACTGAGCCTCCAGTCTGTGGAAGCGTAACTGAACTGGTGAATGAAGCATTGCCAGTCGATACCTGAAATCCAGATGGAGCACTAATCACGATACCTGAAGTTAGATTCGTGCCGGATACAGTATACGTCTTTGGCAAAGAGTTCGTTCCCACTTGAACGTTTCCGAAATCAGGGAGAGAGGTCGTCAATGTTGTAATGGTCGGTGTCCCTGTACCAACCTGATAGATCGAGCCATCATTATTATGCAGCGTGACTTCAGCAAAAGCATCGAAGTCGTTCCTCACCCAGCGAATGCAACCAGTTGGCGAAGCACCGAGGTCACTTGGCTTGGGATATAGATTATCGTCACCCTGCAAGATTTCCCGACTAGCATAAGAAACCGTTTTCCCTGATGGTGTTTGCTCCCCT
>CAZRXH010000076.1:0-1594 GCA_964603995.1 uncultured Bacteroidota bacterium
GCGACATCCGGGACAATGGCCGCATCGAGCTGAAGTTCGCCGTCGATCTTCAGGCCGGGAGCCCTTTTCCTGACCAACTCAGCGGCATGGACGACCTTATCGATCATCTCATGTTTCGCGCTTCCCTTCGTCGAGAATGACAGCATGGCGACCCGGGGCTCCTCGCCGACGAGTTTCCTGTGATTCTCCGCCGTCGAGATGGCTATATCAGCAAGCTGTTCCGCTGTGGGATTGGGAACCACTGCGCAGTCGGCGAACGAATACACTTTCGCCGGGAAAACAATCAGGAAGAAGCTGGATACAATTGATATTCCTTCCTTCATTCCAATGACCTGTATTCCCGCCCGCAGTACATCGCCTGTTGTGGAGAGAGACCCGGCCACACTTCCGTGGGCAAGCCCTTCTTTCACAAGCATAGCCCCGAAGAATAGCGGATGTTTCATCGTCTCCAGTGCCTGTTCCGAGGTTATACCTTTCAGCTTCCTGAGTTCAAAGAAGCTGGCTGCGTATCTTTCGAGGCTCTCACTTGCCTCAGGGTCAACAATATCGATCCCGTTCAGACTCGTTCGTACGTCCTCGGCTTTCTTCCGCACTTCCTTTTGTTTGCCGACGAGAGAGATTTTTGCTATGGATTGATCGGTGATTTTCCGTGCCGCAAGGATTGCCCGTTCGTCCATCGCATCGGGAAGTACAATGTGGCGGTTGAGTGTCTTTGCTTTTGATTTGATAGTTTCAATAAGTTTAGTTTCCATGGTTTTGATTCGATTAGTGATGATTGATTGAAATCAATTTAACGCTCATCAATCGAAAGGGCAATTCGGCACCGTGGCATGTTTTTTCTTGACTGTCTCCGTCCGGTTGCTTATTCTCTTCACATATGGATGAGAACGAATTCAAATTCAGCATCGATGTCCGGGTGCGTTTCTCCGACATGGATTCACTGGGTCATGTGAACAACGCCGCCTACATCAGCTATTTTGAAGAGGGACGTGTGCACTATTTCAGGAAACTCTTCGACCTGCCCAGGGAAAACACGTCGACCCTCGGGTTTATCGTCCTCGACATGCACTGCAATTACAAGTCCCCGGCGTTCTACGGGGAAATACTCAGAGTGTTCACGAAAGTTAACTGGCTGAGGAACAAGAGCTTCGAAATGGCATACCTTGTGATCGACACGGAGACATGGAGAACCGTTGCCGAGGGTTCGAGCGTCCTGGTCGCATACGACTACGCGACCCGACAGACGACTAAGATATCCGAAGACGTCAGGGATGTGATTTCACGATTCGAGGAAATTCCCGGCAGACGTGACTGAATTTTTAGGCCGGGGCTTGCCGCTTACAAAACTGGTGAAAATCCGGAATAGTCTGAAGCTCTCGGCAACGAGGATCTCAAAGGCTACGGATGAGTATCAGTATCCGACCGAACGATACGTCTGTTCGTTGTGAAGCGGGGTGCGTGATGGGCAGAACTCTACCGTGAACAACTGGACTGATCCCGACATTACCTGCAGGCTCACAAGGACATCCGTGTCACCCGAATTGGACAATATCTCGTAAGGGCGGAACTCATCGACTTCTACATCCATGAGTCC
>CAZRXH010000076.1:1694-14019 GCA_964603995.1 uncultured Bacteroidota bacterium
GGCTCGAAGAACAGCACGACATTCATCAGATCTGCCGCATAGTCGACTTCGACAGCCTCGCCAGCGACATTGATTCCGCTGATACGCGGTGCATGAGATTGTCCCTTCGGTTCCATGGCTTCTACTTAAGCAAAACTCTCTTAAAATGCAATAACATGTTCCGGCGACTCCCACGAATCCATGAGGCTCAGCCTGATTTCAATCGATTTCACAGAGACATCCGTCACATCTAAGCGCTTGACTCGCTGTCTCCTGGCCTCTGCCATGCATGGAGCGGCTCGGGCGACCTGGTAGCTCAATACCGGGTGGCCATCAGACTTCCTCAAGGAGCATGAATCTCACCGTCCTCTCATCGATAGAAGCAACTCTGTCGGGAGTCTGAAGAGTCTTCTCCTTCCAGCCGCAAATATCAAATAGAACACACTCGTGACATTTCGGGCGTTGTGCAGAACAGATTTTTCTGCCGAATCTTATCAGATTAATGTGAAGCTCAAATCCCATTCCGGTCGGTATGGAATCCTTCACGGCTAGATAGGTCTTGTCCGGAGTTTTCTCCGCGATAATTCCTATCCTGTTCAACACGCGGTGTACGTGAGTATCGACAGGGAACGCACCATTATCCCCGAGAGCAAAGAGAGAGACACAGGACGCTGTCTTGTAACCAACGCCGTCCAACTCTCTCAAGCGTTCAATGAGGTCTCCACGATCCAAGGCCCGGAGGCTCTTTCGGTCAAAGCGGGAGAAACGTTCACCAATCTTCGTTACAACATGGATTATCGTTTTGCTTTTTCTGTTTGCGATTCCACCTACTTTGATAAGACGTTCGACCTCCCGTGGGCTGGCATCTGCCAGGTCAAGGAAATCCGGGTATTCGGTTTTCAGATTTGTGTATGCTTTGTGGCTATTGATATCATTTGTGTTCTGAGAGAGGATCGTAGCGATGAGGAGATCGAGTGGGTCAGGAAGCTTCTTCTTTCTTTTCGGGACGCCGAACATGTCCCGCAGTCGTGAGGCAACGACAGCCAGCCGCGCTTCAATGCGACGAGAACCCAGGTCCTTTTTAGTGTCCTGCCTGAGCAATTGCTTCGAGGTTATTCCGCCTTGAACACAAAAGTTGCCACAGCCCGCTGATCAACCTGAGGATAATTCTTTGATAACTTGCTGAACTGCCAGCTCCTGATGGCTGCCATCGCTGCCTCCTCCAGACGTGGATTGGCTTTCTCAAGTGGAACCATGGATAGCACCGTGCCTGACGGGTCAACGGTTATCCTTATCTTCACGACGCCGCCGTTCTGGACGCCAGCAGGAAACAGCGGCCTATTCCCCGCAAGAAGCGCTCTTGAGACACCATTCCAAGAGATCGCATATGGTGCACCGCTTACGGCGTTGTTTGCCGGATTTCCCGGAACAAACCTGTTTCCGAACCCGCCACCAAATCCGGGCTTTCCGGTCAGGCCCGATCCTGCTCCGGAAGTGTCTCCTACAGTAATCCCCGTCCCTCCGCCGGAACCCTGCCCATTCTGCGATGTGCCACCATAGCCATTTACGGTATCAAAGAATTCCGGCTTGCGGCTGATTCCTACGATATCGTTCATGCCGGGTCCCTGCAGCGACCTTGGAACAATTGAGGCTTTAGGGTTCATCGTATTGTTCGGGCTGGCAGAGCTGACGATACTGGCGTATCCAAACGCCGCATCGGCGTTTCGCGGAATTGTGCCGTTGCCGCCGCCGGAACCGGAGACATCCATGCCAGAGGACTTGTTTCCGACAATCCTGACATTCATGACTTTGTAAGTGACATTAACCGGCGGGAGAAGCACGACTTTCACCTCAGGCGGCTTGCTGAAAACAGGGGCGTAAATTATCAGCAGCAAGAAGATAACGGCATGCACGCACAAGGCGAGGAACATGCCTGTGTAAAAATTCTTAGAATAGATTCTCTTTAGTTCGTACTGCCTGAAGTAATACGAACCTGCTACGCTGCTCGGTTTGTCATTGAGCGGGTACAACCCAGACATCAGTTCCAACTTTTTTCTTCATATTCTCGATGGCCGCAATCGCTTTCAGCCTCGTATCAAACGATCCCGTATACACCCTGAACCATTTCCTCTCATCAGAACCTCTCCCGACCGCTATCTTTGCCTCAATTCCCTTCTTCTTGAGCTGAGAGACGAACCTTTCGGCTTCTCGCTGCGTCCTGAAGGCCGAGACTTGTAAAGCGAAAGTCTGCTGCGTTTCTGGTGCCGCTGTCGGCGGAGTGACCTTCGATTCTGTAACGGGAGTCGGGGCGGATGGAGCCGTCTCTGTTATAGCCGTCACGGGCGCCTTACTTTTGCTCCCATTCAGGTAGCCTCCACGGTTGAGCAAGTAGAGGACGACACCTACGCCAGCGATAACAACAACGACGATCGCGATCCAGAGAAACTTCGAGTTGTCCGTCGCGTCGTCTGCGAACTCGTCATCAACCTTCGGACTATCCTGAGCTGAAGAATCCGGTTCGTGTTGCTGCAGTTTCTCATTCTGGTCAGCCTGAAAATTCAGATTCCCCATTGTTCGTTCCTCCTCAATTGGTTGGACATCTTCGCACTCAAGGTGCGAAATATTCTGAAATGATTCAACCGCATTCCATTCACCGGTGATCGAAGTAACATCACAAGCGAATCTATACCTCTCATAGTATCCTGCTGCTGAAGCCGATATAGAGCATCAGTGGGAATTCCTGATATCCCTGCCAAACGAAATACTTCTGGTTGAAGATGTTGTTCCCTCCCATAAATATTTCAAATGGCAATTTCGAGATATGAAAATCATATGACAGGCGAAAGTTCAGTTGAGCAACCGGGTCTAGTTGCTGACTGAGCGAAAGATCTGTATAGCGAGACGAGAGGAAGAGGAAGTTCGCGCTGGCCGTAAATTCAGGAGTAATCTTGTACGAACCTCCAAGATTCAAATCAAGATGGGGCATGTTCGGGATGGAAGAAAGAGAATCCGCCTGCCCGAATAGAAACTCGATTTTTCCGTCTGCACTCAATCGTCCGCTCGCATAAGTCGCAGCGATTGATGCGGAAAAAATCGTCGCCTTCTCGGCGTAGAAAAATGAATTGTCCGCGCTACCGGCTGGTGCCTCTTGAATCGTCAGGAGAGGAGTCACAAACACGGGATAGTGTCTCAAACCCTGAACATTGAACTGGGGCATGAGCCTGAATCCGCCGGGCAGACTAATGTTGGCGCCGAAAGTAAAATCCGCGAAGTCCTGTGTATTGATCAGTGGAAAACCAGAATCCGTGAACCGATCTGTGGACAAAATTGAGGAAAGAGTCTGCTGGGTTATCTTTCCGGAGAAATTCACAAAGAGTGATGTCCTGCCATCAATCTTGTAAGTAGCGTTCAAATCAGGATACAGCTTCCCTATTCCGTCCACCATATCGTCCCTGTATTGATAATAACGGAGTGCAAGGGAGTAGAAGAGATTCTGAAATCTGTTCGAGTAGCCGACCCCCGCACTTATCGTGTAATTTGAGCGGTCAAGACTCAGCAAGGTGTACGGACCATACACTACAAGTCGAGGCGCCACGAAATGATTTCCCGCCTGCATGGAAACACCCACGTTAAGATTCCCAGAAGGCAGCTCGAAACCGGTGCTCAATTCCAGACTTCCCATGGATTCCGCATCCTGAATCGCGCTTGCCACTTGATCATCGAACGACAATCTGTTGAAACCCAACGTTGCAGTGAGAGGAAGACCTCCGAAATTTACACCGGACTGAAATCCCGCAGAAAAACGGTTTACCGTCCGATGAAGCTCAGCCGGCCACCCGCCGTATAGGAAATAGCTGTCCCGGGAATATCCCAAATTCAGAGCGTTGCTCGTCTCGACATCTTGCGCGAGGGAAAAATCCTTCTCGACTCCGCCCTGAATGACGAAATTGCGGCTGATGGTGAACGGAATGAAACCGGATGTGTAGTCGCCGGACACACTTCCATTGAGCATGTAGCCGGCAACCCCACCGCTTCCTGAAACAAGGTAGTGTACAGTCGTGTAGTGTCCGATCGAAGCGCGGGCAAACAGGCTTGGTGAGGAACCCGCCGTCTTCTGTTCCCGACTACTGAGCGCCCGATTCAAGGGGACATCGACGCTCACTCCGCGAATGTCTTTATCCTGGAAGTAGGACGAGTCGATCTCAACCGTGGGCTTGTCGGCCCTTGGAAGCTCGACCTCCGCTTTCCCTGTTATCACAAACTCAGGCACATTCACGCTTGGCATGGACGTGTCGGGCTTGAAACTTGTCACCGGAGGAGACTCTACTCCCTGTGCCCTCGCACTCATCACAAAGGCAGACACCGCGAGCGCTATTGTAAGGCTTTTGAATCTCACCTTTCAACAACCAGTTTGGGAATGCTCTGACCGCGGTGGCAAGTGAAGCAAGTCACCTTCTCCATCTGCGGTCCGTTCAGGTAGCTCTCGTCGATGTTTTCCACCATTTTGATCATCACTCTTGCTGTTCTCTTCTGGATCTTCTCGTCGCTCGCAAAGTCATTGGTATTGTGACAGAAATCGCACTTCACACCGAGCGCCTCCGTGAACCCTCGCATGACATTGATGAGCTGCTCCTTGGAGTGTATGCCGTGCAGGACCTTGAGGTTGTCTCCAAACGTGTTGGAGGTGTCCTTCGAGAGAATCTGCTCCGTCACGAAATTGGCGTACGTCGGCTTAAGATCCGGAGTCTTGTTCAAGTCGGAGGAGACTATTAGTGCAAGTATGATTACAGTTATGAGCACACCGTAGAAGACTGCGGTTTTGTTCATCTATTGAATTCTCCTAGCGAGATTTTAAGCTGTTGAGTTTTTCTCTGGCCGCCACCGTGAAGGAATCAGCCTTCCTCCCCTTGATAAACTCCTGGAGGAGCGTCCTTGCGTCGTTTATGTTGCCAAACTTCACGAGGCAGTCGGCCAGCTTGAGCTGCGACATCGCGATGACATCGCCGAAACTGGGAAACACGTATTTCACTCTGAGGAAGGCCAATACGGCGTTAGAGCTGTCTCCGGACGCGCAATAATATTCCGCCACATGAAGCTGGGCTTCTGCCCCGATAAGGTCTTCCCTGGTTTTTGCCACGGAGTTCGCGAGCGAAATGGCGTCAGTGACACGGCCCTTATCGAAATAGATCTGGCTGAGCAGGACTTTTGCCTCCGCTTTGTCGCCATCGTTCACGGAATCAGTTTGCGACAGAGCCGCCTTCGAGAGGTTTGCTTCTGCTTTCAGAGTGTCTCCTCGTTGCAGATACAGCCTCCCCAGGTCCACCTGCGCCGTCGTGCTGTAGTCATTCGCAGCCGAAGCGGCCTCGGTCAGCAGTCTTTCTGCTTCCGCGTAGTCCTTGCGTTTCGTATATATTTCCGCAAGTCGGACCTGTCCCGCGGTGGTGTAGTCGGTCGGAGGCACCTTCGCGATCAAGTCAGATAGGAATCCAATCGCCGACTTGTCTTTTCCGAGCTCCGTCTCGACAATTGCAAGATTGTACAATGCCTTGGTGACCAATGAGCTGTGCGGGAATCTGACCATGAACTCTCTTAAGTCTCTCTCTGCCTCTGAGTAGTTTTTCTGATTCAGAGCATACTCAACCTTCTTGTAGTAAATCCTGTCCACATTCGGAAGATCAGGATGGTCCTTGACGAAAGAATCTATGACTCTTTCCGCTTCCTGCGTTCTCCCCAGCACGGTCAGACAATACTGCATCCCCACTATCGCATTGTCCACGTAGTCGCTCGTCGGATACTTCTCCAGAACCTCCCTGTAACTGATGAGTGCACTTTCGTAATTGCCGGAATTATAGTAAGAATCGCCTTTGCTGTAGAGTGCTCGTGCCGCAACTGAAGTCCCCGGATAAGCGGTCGTGACTTTGCTGAAGTTGGTGATTGCATCGGCGTAGTCTTTCTCGGAAAAGTAAACCCAACCGATCGCATAGAGCGCCTCGGGTGCGATCGATGACGATGGATATTTATCGAGAACGAATTGAAAAGCATTCAGAGCCTGAGTCAATTGCGACAGCTGGTAGTTAGATTGTCCGACCTGGTACCATGCGTAAGCTGAGGAGGTGTCGCCTGCAAATTTCGTCGTCGCATCCTCGTACACACTGAGTGCCTTTTGATAGTCCTTAGCATAGTAGAAACAGTCCCCCATTCTCATGTACGCGTCCGAGAGCAAAGCCGAAGAAGGGTAACGGGCAATGAAACTCTGGAAGGTCTGAGCAGCCTTCGAAAAATCGTTCGAGAAGTATTGCGAGTATCCGACACCCAAAAGAGCCGTCTCCGTACTAGGTCCCGACGGGTAAGTCTTCAGATACTGCTGATAATCCGTGATGGCCTGGGTGTAGGTCCCTGCCCTGTAGAAAGATTCTGCCGCCATGTAAAGTGCCAGCGCCTTCTGGCTGTCCGATGGGGCAATATCCATGGCAGTCGTGTAAATCTGAGCTGCCCCTTCGAAGTCGCTTGCTGCATACAGAGCTGCGGCGTAATCGAAGTGTGCGTTGAGCGATTCCGTCCCTTTGAGTTTCGATATCGCATTCAGGAAGTAAAGCTTAGCGTTGGCGTAATCGTTTCCGGCTGCGGCGGAGACAGCCGCGTTCTTCATCGCTTCGGCATAAAGGCTTTCATCCTTCGAAGCGACGAGAAAAGCCTCCTGGCTTTTCCTGTACGATTTGTTCTGAAAATAGAATTTCCCAAGCTCGAAGTATGCGCGCGCAGTTTCACTTTCAACTTTGGAAGAACTCGCCAGGTGCAGAAGGGTCGATTCGGCGGAGTCGGGTGAGCCTGAAGCCTCATACGCGCGGGCTACTTCCAGCCTTGCGCTGAAATAGACCGGATCATCCGGCTTGATATCGCTAAGAAGACCTTGCGCCAGCGAAAAGTCGGATTTCGCCTCGATGAGGAGTTTAGAATAAAGGACCCGGACTTCCTGGGAGTGCTCGGCAGAAGGAAACTTGCTCATGTACGACGCAAAGACAGATCTCGCGCTGTCCGCTTGACCGATTGCCATGTAGGCCCTGCCCTCGTAGTACAACCCCGGTTCGACGATCTGGTCGTCAGTTGACCCGGAGAGTGCCTTTCCAAACTCGGCCAGCGCTGACTTATAGTTTTGCAGAAAGAAATCACACTCCCCAATCTTCTCAACGGCGTCCGCCTTCAGCTTCGTTTCAGGATAAGCTGTAAGAAGTGCGTTGAAGATCTCCCTGCTCTTGTCAAAGTATCCAAGCTTGCCGTAACACCATGCCGCGCCGTACATCGCGTAGTCCCCGAACTGAGACGAGCGAAAGCCCTGGTAGGTCAGGTCGAAATACTTGATAGCGTTGCTGTAGTCTTCTCTGGTCGCGAAGAGCTGTCCCAACTTGTACGCGGCCTCTCCTTTCACGTCGTCATCGTTCGAGTTCGAGAGGACATCTTTCAACAGTTTTTCAGCTCTGTCGAGTTTCTTCAGCTGAATGTAGATTTCGCCTGAGCGCAGCTGGGAACGCATGAAGTATCTGGAACTGGGGAATCTTTCGATCACCGCCTGGTAATAACTGAGCGCACTGTCGTACATCCGTTGCTGCAGAAGACATTCGCCTGCAAGAAATGTAACTTCGTCAATTCGCCGTGAGCCGGGATAGTTCTTCAAAAAGGTTTCGAACTGCTGAAACGCGAGTGGGTATTGGCCGTCGCGGTAGAGGCCGAGGGCAAAGGTGTAGTCCTGCTGTTCCGCGACCGTCCCGCCAGCGACCTGGCACAACACCACGGAAGGCGCTGCAACGATCAAGGCTGCAATAAGGACTGCTCTAATGCTGTTCATTTTGTACGAATTTATAGTCCGACAATAAGTTAATCAAGCTCACTTCTAAGTTTACTTGAAGGACGAGCAGTTTTCAGTTCGCATGACATTGTTTATATTGTCAATCATGATAAGTTACAACCAGAGGCAGTTGCGCGACCCTTCAGTCTATAAATCGAAAGAATGGTTGCTGACCGACGGATATGGTGGCTTTGCATGCAGCACGGTCTCCTTCATGAATACCCGAAGGCAGCATTCTCTACTCACGGTATCCACAAACATTCCCCTGAAGCGGTTCACTCTTCTGAACAGGCTGGACGAAGAAGTGATTGTAGATGGGAAGTCATACATGCTTGGGACGAACCAATACCCTGGAACGGTTTTTCCGGAAGGATTCAAACTCCTCAGCAGATTTATCTTCGACTACTTCCCTCAGGTGACGTTTGACCTTGATGGTGTCCAGCTCACAAAAAAGGTATTGGTGCCGAAGGGCTCCAGCTCTACCTTCATACACTACGAGAATAAATCCAGGAAACCGATCACTCTCCGCCTTCTGCCACTGATCAGCTTCAGATGGAAGGATTCAGTCAAAAAGTCGGGCGATGGCTTCCTTGTCGATGAGCTTCCCGATGGAGTGCGCATAATTGCCGATATGAACCTCCCCAGACTTTATCTGAAACTCTCTCAGATTTACAATACCAGTCCGGAATCACACTGGTATTATGATTTCATCTATGCGCACGATGCGGACCTGTACGACGAGGATCGCGAGGACCTTTTTGACATCGGCTTCTGGGAAACAGAACTTGAGCCGGGCAAGGGACTGACATTTGCGGCATCTACAAGGGATCTGGCCGAGTATGACTACGCGGAAATTGAGGCCCATTACGTCGAGTCAATCGAAAGGATTCGAGATTCAAGCGGTCTTCCAAAGAGGTACGTCCACCTTGCGGACGCAGCATCAAATCACCTGGCACAAACCCATGCAATCAGAAGCTCCGCGATCCTGGACGGCTTTCCGTACGGCGGCGTTTCAGTCAAGGAATCTCTCCTTTCTCTTGACGGTATCGCCTGCGTTTCGAGCAGACAGAACTATGAGACTGAATTCCTTCACGAACTTGTGACGAACGAAATGGGTGGTGCGTTGCCTTCGAGGATAGACGAGACGAACGTTCAAGTCGTCTACGACAATCCTCAGATACCTCTCTACTTTGCCCTTGCTGTGAAACGATGCGCGGAAAAGGAGAACAGCATCGACTGCCTCAGGAGGTATTTGCCGATACTGGAGGATGCGGTTGAAATCATTCTTCAGGATAACCTGGGTGGATCCAGAATAGAAGGGACTCACCTCGTGGATGTGTCGGCAGGACGGGCTGACCGGCGGGAGGCTGCTGTCACGAATGCAACCGTCAACGCGCTCTGGTACAATCTACTGAAGGTAGTCGATGAGGCGAAGTCCGCCACAGAATCGCTCGCTTCTTACTCAGAAATCACGGCCGAGATCGAATCCACGTACTATAACTTCTTCTTCGACAGCAACGGGATGCATAGAGAATTTGAGAAGGACGACCAACTGGTTTCCGATTTGGCTTTACCGCTCATCCTTCCGTTCTCTCCGCTTAACGACCGACAACGTGAACTCATCTTCAGGCAACTTGCCTCTCGCGTTCTGGCATCATACGATAAGCCTTCGCTGCATGACCTCCCCGCTCACACATGTAACCTAATGACGATTTATCTTGTAGAAGCAGGGAGTGCAATTGAAAGCTGCAATGAAGAGACAGCAAAGCTCAAAGAGATTCTTGTGAGGCTATTCATGCTGTACGAATTTACAAATTCCGTCAGCGGCTTGCCTGGTTGCGGATCGGACCTCACTGAACATTCCCCGCGAGACATTTCTTCGGCCGTCGTAACGGGCGAAGCTATCCGCATAATCAAGAAGTTGAAACTCAGGTAGATGGGCGGCGGTGTCCTGTGCATTTTCCCGGACAGGCCGCTCGCCCCGGCATAAGTGCCTAGTTCTTCAGGACGGCCAGGATGTCGCTTCGCTGCACTATCCGGAAGTCTTTCCCTTCCATCTGTATTTCCTCACCGCCGTACTTGGCGAAAAGTATCTTGTCACCGACTTTGACTTTAGACTGCAGGTCCTCATCCGTCCCGACGGCGACAACCATCCCCGTACGAGGCTTTTCCTTAGCCGTGTCGGGTATGATCAGGCCGGATGCTGTTCGCTCTTCTTTTTCACCTTCGAATTCCACGAGGACTCTGTCGTCAAGAGGTTGAATATTCATTAGTTCTCCAATATTGGTTAGTCTTTGATACCTAGTAACTGGTTGATTTTTGGTCTATCAAATCCCACTATGGGCCTGTTGTTTATCAAGATTACCGGGACCCCCATCTGCCCCGTCCTTCTCAGCATGTCCTGAGCTGCGCGCGGGTCGCGGGCGACGTCCACTTCAGTATATCTCACTCTCTTCTCGTTGAAATACTGCTTCGCTGCTCTGCAGAAACTGCAAGTCGGGGTCGTGAATATTACGACTTTAGGTTGTGGTGTAATCATAATGAATTCTCTCAGGTTCCTTGCTTGATATTGTGAAAGTCGTCCGGCGGGAGTACAACGTACGAATTCGTTAATTCGACGGAGTTCTTCAGCATGGCACTCACAGGACAGTATTTGTTCTGCGAGAGGTCGATGGCACGCTCCAGATCCGTCGACGAGAGATTTTCGCCATAGAAGACGTATTCAATGTGAATCTTCGTATATACCTGCGGGTGCTCCTCGGCCACTTGCGCTTTGAGTCTCACTTCAAACCCGCCGAGTTTCACACGTTTCTTCTGAAGTATTGAGACGACGTCGCTTCCGGTGCAGGCTCCGAGCGAAATAAGAATAAGTTCCTTGGGCCTTATGGCGGCGCTGCTCCCACCAAATTCGGGTGGTCCATCGACCGTGACCCAATGTCCTGACTCAGTCAGTCCGGCAAACGTCATTCCTTTGACTTGTCTTACTAAAGCGGATTTCTCTGCCATGGCATCTCCATTCGTATTTTTTGATGCATGAAAATTGAACAGGTTTCAGTGTTGAGACGAAAAAGTCGCCGCGCGCTGCTCGTCATGTGACAAACGACGCAGCCGAAGGCAGGCTACGCTCTTTGAAATTCGTTCTTCGATTGCTAATTTAATCATGCCGCGCCTGTAGCTCAATTGGATAGAGCATCAGACTACGGATCTGAGGGTTGGGGGTTCGAATCCCTCCAGGCGCACAAGATTCGGAGCACACCGTGGGGAACTGGCACGATATGGCACGCTTCCCCGTTCCGTTAGCTCATGGAATGTATCCGGGCATATCCGGTTCTTGCGCTCAGCTCCTGAATGCAGACCCCTGCTTGACCTTCCGGCGGTCTTCGAACGCACTCAACCCCTGGCGAGTAACAGACAGTCTCACCTGTTTGACATTCTTGCGAGAATGTAGTACAGCCCTTTCGCGACATCTCTCCATCGATGAACCACCTCAACGTCTCGGAGTTCGGCGGAGACTTCCTCATTTCTCACATCCTGACCGGAAGACCTGTCGAGTTTCTGCAAAGACTCCACTTTTACCCCAAAGCTTCTGGCCAGATTGAACCTTGCCCGCCTTTCAGCGGCCTGCCACGAACTCGACTCGTAGAAGTATTGCGGCGCGACTCCTATAGCGTAGGTGTAGCCGTCACCATGCGGCAATGACTCGACCCAAGCAGGCTGTTCCCGAGGGCACTCCTCTTCAGCAGTCAACGAATCCGGAATAGCACAGTCATCATCGGACACAAGTGCAATCGCAATGGATTCACTGGAAAACTCTGCAAGTCTTTTTCCATGTAAAATGGTTTCACGGAGATACGCGCTGTCGATTTTCTCCGTTATATCATTTCCCATCCAATAGACACCGGCCTCCGTCGCCCAATACGCTTCGCCACCTTCAATTTTCACATAGTGTTCGCGAGTGAGGCTCTCGCAGGCATTTAAGAACGCTGCAGAGTCAGAAGAACTCTTCTGAAAATAGTTCTGTGCATACCCGCAAGCAGTCAAACCGCAATTCAGGTCGACAGGATCAAGAAACCACCTCGGGTAGGTCTGCGCAAAACAGCCGGTACTTGCGATCAGAAGAATTATAAAGAGTCTCATTCTCTGCAGCGCTCATCTATTACTACTGTGGCTGCTGTTGTCCCTGCTCCTGCTGCTGCTTGAACTTCTCGTATTTGTCTACCTCGTCCTGGAGTTCTTTAAATGCCTGAGATGCTCTAAACCGCGTGTACATCTGGTTGTTGTTCTTTATCTGCTGCATGAGAGCTTCATTGGCAGCTCCAATTGGATATTCGACCAGCACGTATGCGCGCCACAGATCGCCATCCTTCACTATCTTCTGGCTTCGGACTTTGCTGCCCTGCAGCGTTGTAGAGACGATAGTCTTTTCGGCCTGAGTGAACATCTGGAGAAGTTGGGCATCGGTGCCGGTACCCGTCTCCTCCGCAAAGCGCTTCTGCAATCCTT
>CAZRXH010000076.1:14119-15578 GCA_964603995.1 uncultured Bacteroidota bacterium
GCATCTTGTTGACATGAACGTAGGCATCCTTTCCTGTCGATCCGCCTCCACTCACCAGGAGTCTGCAGAAGTAAACGCCGGAAGCCAGGCCCTGACCGTTGAACTCGACTTCATAATATCCCGGCTGCTTGAACCCGTCGACAAGCGTCGCCACCAACTCTCCAAGCACATTGTAAACCCGCAGATCGACCCTGGCCCCATTCGGGATTTCGTATCGTACTATGGTCACCGGATTGAACGGGTTGGGATAATTCTGGTACAGCGCAAAGGCTTTCGGTGAATATATCGTTCTAATTGAATCAATGTAGTCTCTGTCTCCGATCAGCAGCGAGTAGCTCTTGTACTTGTATGCTCCACTAACGGAGATGCTGTCGGTCGTCTTCAAGTCGTAGAATGTGTGAGTGCCATTATCGACTAGAAAGAGAGAGTAGCTCCCAAGACCATCAGCAATTATCGCTTTTATCGTTGCAGGATCCCCCGTAAGGTTTTTCGTCTCAATATCGAACGACTGGCCCTTGCCGATTTCGCTTCTAAAGTCCGCATAGAGTTTCTTCCAGTAGCCCCTCACACGCTGATCGACAACCTGAATTCTCATGTTGTCGAAATTGTCAGGAGGTGCAAATATGTCAAGCCTATTGAGAGTGCCTGAAACCACTGGATCAAAACCGATGACAACCGGAAGAGGACGGGCACGTTCTGACGACAACAATAACTTGATGACATTGCTCTGAACTGAACTCACGGTTTTTGGGAAATCCTCGAGCTTGCTCTGGGCTGTCGTGTTGTACATGTAGGGAACTCTGAGCGCTGCGAGAGCTTGATTGTTATAAAAATAATAGCCGACATAAGGATCGAATGAACTCGAAGTACTGTAACTGCCGGTGAAAGAATACAAAGGTTGAGTGATGCCGTTCAGTGTTTGAATCGCCGACCATGATATACTTTTGCCAAACGGATTCGAAACCAGATTCCAGCTGCTATGAAGAGTAATTGAATAGCAGTCAGTATTGTCCAAAGCGACTGAAGAGGTCGACCGCGAAACATAAAACGGACTTTTGCTCAGGATCCAGAATGCCCGGCCAGGCCGGAAGTCAAATGTTGATGTCCCATCATATTCAACCTGGTAGTTCTGATCAGCACCGTTGTCATAGTACGCGTTCCAGTCCGTCCCCTGACTGCCGGGGAGAACGTTTGACAATGGGATATCGATGTCTCCGGGCAGGCCGAAGATTCGATAGCTTGTCTGGTCCGTCGTGCCTGGCGGTGTAAACTGGGCTGCCACTTGAATCGATGATGGATAGACAAACGTAGTGAAGCTTGCGGTTGATGACCATTCGCTTGTGGCGGTCGAGTTGGATGCGTTTACGTGCCAGAAATATGTGGTGCCTCTGGACAGACCGGTGACATCTTGTGAGGTCGATGTGATATTGGAGTTATCATAGACGGTTGTCGGGAAGGT
>CAZRXH010000077.1:0-10456 GCA_964603995.1 uncultured Bacteroidota bacterium
AGAACGTCCCTTTGTGGTCTCCAGAAACGTAAGCGGTGCTCACGTAATCGAAGCGAGTCAGGTTCCTGCATCTTTTCGCGAAGTCGACGACGTTACGGGTCCCTTCCACATTAATCGCCATCCCTCTCCCTCTCGGAATAGCGAGATCGTATGCTGCGGCCAGATGGAAGATGCTCGTGATTGCATCCGGGCTCATGGACTTCTCGTCAATGCCAAGGTTCTCCATGGTTATGTCGCCAGATACGAATTGCAGTCGCGCGGCGACCGAAGGAATTTCTTCGGCCAGTTTCGCGCGAGATATCTCGGCCATGTGAAGAAACTTCTGCTGGACCAGTGCCGCAACCTCCAGCGCACCGTCTCTTCTGAACATGTCCCGCAACAACCGTGTTCCGATGAACCCCGGGAAGCCCGTCATAAAAACCTTACTCATGCTACAGCCCTCCTTTTTGAATTGGTGTTTGAAAGCTCCACACCCAGCATAAACACCGTCGTTGAATAGAATATCCACAGGAGCAGGCCCACGACGACCTCAAGCGTGCCGTAGACCTCCCCCAGTGTGCTCACGCGCGTGATATATGTTGTGAAGAAATACTTCGCGAATTCAAATAGCATCGAGGCCCAGAGTGCACCGAACGCGGCGGGTCCTGACTTCAGCTTCCCATATGACAGGAATCTATAGATCGAGAAATAAAGAAGAAACGTGAGCCCGAAACCGGAAAGAATGGGGACGGCAAATCTTAGCAGGGTAAAACGGACATGTCCTGCCGGAAGAAAGAGCGCAATTTCACGCATCCCGGTGAACAGCGCCGTGACAAATGTGCTGGCAGTCAGGAAGAAGCCTGCGATGAGGAGCATTCTGAGATCGTACAATGTCTGCCGGAGAAAAGATTGTTTGACATGGATCTCAAGCACATGGAAGATCGTCTTGCGCAACGTACTGACCAGGCCGAGAGATGTCCAGAAGAATCCCACAAGACCAAGTACTCCGAATACACCTTCGTTCCGGGTGAAAATCTCAGCCCGGGACATAAAGACATTTCTGATTTCGTCCACGGAGTGGATTCTTCGCGGCAATGCGTAGGCACTCACGAATTCAAGCTGTCTGATGAGCGTCTCGCGCGATAGAAAAGTGCTGAGGGCCCAGATTATCAGAAGCACCGTGGGAATACGACACAATACAATCTGAAATGACAATGCCGAGGCGTGGAAGAAAATATCATCGGAAAAGTAATCACGGACAATAGACTTCCAATAGTAAGAGAGACTCCGTGACATCCCCGCCATCCCCTGCAATAAGGATTTCACCTTCTTGCCGCACAGCCCTTTGTTGTTCTCGCTGCCATAGTCAGGTCTTTCATTCTACCGCAAAGACTCGCCAACTCTTGCCATGTCTCCTGTATCGTTCGTGGTAATCTTTGCGCATATCTGTGTCAGCGTTCCTCTTTGTGGACAGACGATGCCGCGGGTGAAACTTCCTGCATGGTAAACGCAATACCTCGCAGTCATGTGCAAATAGCAAACATACATGGATTATTCGCTTTAGTACCAGGGACGCTCATACCGCAAACGGAACAGCGAACTTGTCAGGGAGAGCCCTGTAGTATAGATCCGAAAGCTCCCTGACGCTCATCGAAATAGTCTCGTTTATTTGCAGAGTATCACCCGACACGACTCCTATTACCTCAATCGGCAGCTTGAGCGACCTGGCGAGACCCATAACATCGTCGGCTTTCTCCGGATCATAAGAGACGACGACTCTTCCTCCGCCCTCGCTGAACAGAACGAAATCTCTGCGCATCGAGAAGTCCATCGCAATCTTTGCGCCGAGCGATCCCTCACGATCCATTATACAACATTCCGCAACCGCGACGGCAAGTCCCCCTTCAGAAATGTCATGCGCAGACAGCAAAAGTTCGGATTCCGCCGACTGCTGGAGGAAAGAGTGAAGGCGTCTTTCATAATCATAGTCAACGCCAGGAACTCTTCCGCCCACCACATCGTGGATGGCCTTCAGATACTCGCTTCCACCAAGCTCGGAACTCTCCGGGCCGATCAAAGCGATGAGATCACCGTCTTTCCGGAAAGAGGCTCTAAGAGACTTGGAGACATCATCAATCACTCCAAGCATACCAATCACCGGAGTCGGATACACGGTCCTGTTCGGGCTTTCGTTGTAGAAGCTTACATTGCCGCCTGTGACAGGAGTATCAAGTTCCGTACAGGCCTTCGCGATGCCTTCGATCGCCTTCTCGAACTGATAATAGACCTCAGGCTTGTATGGGTTGCCGAAGTTCAGACAATTTGTAATCGCCAGCGACCTTCCACCAGTGCAGGCAATATTTCTTGCGGCCTCGACGACAGCGTTTTCCGCACCGGTCTTAGGATCAAGATACACGTACCTTGCGTTGCAGTCGGTCTTGACCACCAGGCCGCGCTTCTTCCCTTCCTCACTCACGGCCCATCTTTCCAGGCGTATGACCGCGGCGTCTCCTTCACCAGGACAGATCACCGTGTTTGTCCCGACCATGTAGTCGTACTGCTCGAATACATAATTCTTGGCGGCAATGTTCGGCAGAGACACGAGCCTCCTCAGGACATCGTTGTAGTCCTTCGGCTCTTTCAGGTCTTTCGGATCAAATTTTGCAAGCCTGTCGAGATATTCCGGCTTTCTGCTTTCCCGGACATAGACCGGTGCGCCTTCGCCGAGTGCGAGAGTCTTCGAAGGTATCTCGGCTTCAATCTTCCCGAACCTTCGGATGCGCAAGATACCATCGTCAGTCACTCTGCCCACAACCTCGGCATTCAAGTCCCACTTCGTGAAGATCTTCTTGATCGCCTGCTCGTCATCCGGTTTCACGACGACGAGCATCCGCTCCTGCGACTCAGAAAGCATAATCTCATATGCGGACATGTCTGCCTCCCGAAGCGGGACGAGATCGAGATTTACATCCATCCCCGTGCTCCCTTTGGCGCTCATCTCCGACGTCGAACACGCTATTCCAGCCGCACCCATGTCCTGTATCCCGACGACCAGGCCGGCCTCAATCGCCTCGAGCGTCGCTTCGAGAAGGAGTTTCTCAGTAAACGGATCGCCGACCTGCACCGACGGGCGCTTCGCCTCCGACGCTTCAGAAATGTCTTCAGACGCGAACGTCGCTCCGTGAATCCCATCCCGCCCGGTCGAGGAGCCGACAATCATGACCAGATTGCCAATGCCGGTTGATGCAGCCTTCGCAACCCGGTTATGCCTTACGATTCCAACCGCCATCGCATTGACGAGAGGGTTCTCGTCGTAACACTCGTCGAAATATATTTCGCCAGCCACCGTCGGAACGCCGAACGCGTTTCCGTAATCCGCAATCCCCTTCACTACTCCTTCGAGAAGATATTTGACCCTTGGACTGTCGGGATTTCCGAAACGAAGGGAGTCAAGGGCCGCGATCGGTCTGGCTCCCATTGTGAAGATGTCGCGGAGGATTCCTCCGACCCCGGTGGCTGCACCCTGATACGGTTCCACCGCGCTCGGATGGTTGTGACTCTCTATTTTGAACGCGACCGCGAGCCCGTCTCCAATGTCGACAAGCCCGGCGTTCTCCTCACCGGCACTCACAAGCAGGTTCCTGCCTGACCTGGGAAGCTTCTTGATCTGCAGGATTGAGTTCTTATAGCTCGCGTGCTCCGACCACATAACCGAGTATATTCCAAGCTCGGTGTATGTCGGAACGCGTCCAAGGATCTCTTTTATCTTTTCAAACTCTTCCGGCGTCAATCCCATTTCCTGGGCTATCCGCAAATTCGCTTCTATGTTCATTTTGGATTTCCGATCGCTTGTCTCACAATACTCTCTACTACATCCGGGCGGAAGTTGAAAACGGCCAATAACGCAAGCACGACCAGCAGGAAGATGGCTGCGAAGACGTACGTTTTCCGCTTGGAGACAAGTCCTCCGGCTTTTCTGGGCGAGAACAATAATCCCCGCCAACCGCAGTCTTTGCATCTGAACGGTCTGCGTCCAATTACCTCGACAATCGTTTCCGTAAGTCCGTACGCCCGGCTTCGCCGCAGGTTAGTCGAACGACAATTAGGACAAATCAAAGTGGCCATAAAATTTCATTAGTAGGCGACATCCATCGATGTTACAGCTTTTCCCATTCTTCAACCGACACGTTTGTCTCTTTCAAAATTCTCCTGAGAAATTCTTTCCCGATCTCGGATTGATGAGGGTTCGGAAGAGCAATGGAACGATTGCCTTTTATCATAAATTGATGTTTACCGCCAGCAAAAGGTCCAGTATATCCACACTTCTTTAAACAACGCACGAGCTCAGAGCGTTTGATTGGCTTGATGGCAGGCATCAGGAAACTTCTTTGACCCTTAGATCGATACCAGAGATTATAGGGAGCTGCAAATTTTTTGAGACACGGAGCAATATCCAACCTTCAAGCACCTCCTCAAGCTCTTTCCGACACGCTTCGAGCGTGGGGGCATTCGCATAAACACCTTCACATTCCTTTATTTCGCCATAATACGATTTGTCATCTTCCAGAATTTCATAGTGTGCAAGCTTCATCGCTGAAGCAACATATTCGGTGAGCATTTTCTCGATCTCCTTTTTCACGAATAATTTACATAAAAAAAGCCCCGCTTCCACGGGGCGCTTCAAAACGGGGTTGCCATGTCAATCCTCAATCTTGATTGCGGCAGCATGGAAATAAATCTACGAGGTATGAATCTCCCTCTCCTGTAATACGCTCTGAAGGGAGTCCATCAAGAACTCTCTCGCGTTAAGGATCTCGATCAAAACTGGATCACCTTCCTTGGTGAAATGAAGAATCAACTGACCCTTTTCTTCGGCATAGTCGATAGGCCTGTCGGATAGTTCGATTATCAGTGCATCGACGTCTTTACTGTATTTGATCTTTCTCATATCTCGTTCTCCTTCCGGGATACATCGTAACTATCCAAATATGATCCAGGCGCTCTTCATATACAATCCTGATGACATGTTCCTCGTCCAACGCTTTCTGCGCTATTAACCTTCCTTTGTGACCTTGGACAACCTTGTCCGGGTTTGCCACCGTCTCTTCGGCCAATTCCTTGGTAATAGCAACGCCATGAGCTTTCAACAGATCTAGTTTCATAGAAGCATGGTCACTAAGGATAATACGTTTCATGACCAGCATATTTCCTTCTCAATGAGTAGACCAAAATAGGTTGTCCAAGAGATAATTCGGGTAGTTGCCGAACCTGAGGCCGGCTTTTGAAACACGTTTGCCAAGCCACAATTTGAATAGATGGAAGCAGCCGTGAGGCTTCAGTTGAATTGCAGAAAAAAGCCCCGCTTCCACGGGGCTTTTGGAAAATCGGGCTTGCCTCCGACACAATCAGCGGACTTCAGTGGCCTGGAAAAGGCTCAAGATTCTGTGCCAGTTCTCACTGGAAATGATCGGCCACACTGACCTTCTCGAAGAATACTTGGCCAATGGAATTGAGCCCGGAATGGTGTTCAGATCCACGTGAGAGAGTTTTGCACCGAACTTCGCATTGATTGCATCAATGAAAGTATTCGCGATGTAAGCATATCCCATCGAGGTAGGATGAACTCCATCAAGACCAAAGAACCCGCCGGTGACATAAGCGCTCGTCAGATGGACTCCCGTAGCCGGGTCTGTATATCCGTTCGCTGCGAGATTGTTTAGAGCTGTGTACGCGTCGACCAGTGCGATACGGCTTGGGTTGCTGTTTGCGACCGACAGGATCGCCGCATTGTAACCGGCAGTCGCAGCTTCGACCCTGGATACTTCCAGAGAATCAAGGACGAGAGAGTCCGGCAAGGGGACGGTTGTGCCGTTTGGACCCTGACCTGGAATTCCAATCCCCTGTTCCTCCGCAGTTATTGCCGGCAACAGTATTTTATCGTAGTAGATATTGGCCGGCCCAGCGTACAAGTTTCCATGTGCATCGTGTCTCATGACGATCAACGGAACGGGCTGCCCACCGACAATGAGAGCGGATCCCGTTGTCGGATCCACAACGACCGGTGGAATCGTGGTGAAAAATGGAATAGCGGAGACATCGGGAATATTTGCGACCACAAACTTGGCATTGGGAGCACCAGCCAGTAAAGAATCCATAGTCTGCGTGTACACGGCACCGAAGAAATTCACATCTGTCGGGAGGGTGCCGGTCTGATCGGTGCCCTTGGTTCCGCCCGACGTCGCGTAGCCGAGTACATCGTTCGCGCCGATCCATACACTAATGAATGTAGGATGCAGGGCGAGAGCCTGATCCACCATGTTGCTTCCGAGGGCGCTGGATCTGAGGACTATTTGGAAGAAAGGATTATTCCGCCCGGCGGGGTTAGCCTGCGCGGCAAAATCTGTCGTATAAAGCAAATCACCTAAGACGGCGCCGGGGACTCCGAGGTTATTGTAGGGCCTCGCCAGAGCAGCGTTCAGAGGCGAGCCGCCGGCAACCGGATCGTATCCGATATTCACGCCCAGAGCCGTGAATCCTGTAATCTTCATTCTGCCACCGATACCCGGATCACTGATCAACGGCTGCTCGAAATCAGTGACGCCTGCCTCTTTCGCAATGTCGGCGGGGTAGCTGTATTCCTGCGACGATTGATACAGCGCTCCGTTCTGATAACCCGCAGTCAATGAATTCCCAAGCGATACGTACGTTGAGAAGTTGGCGGAACCAGGCTGGGCTACGCTGACAACCGTCGTTTTCTTGAATGAATTGCACGACACGACAAGGAAAGCGACAATCATGAGTGACAAAACAACCATCACTTTCGAATGAAAACTCTTCATATTTGCTCCTTTCGATTTTTTATTTATCCGAAATATTTTTCGGAATCGAATCACAGCCTGTAACTTATATCGATACCGACAAGATTGGCTGTGGTATTATATGTTCCGTTGAAATCGATTGCAGAATTCGTAACCGTTCTTTGCTTGAACGGAAGGAACATATAGGAAGCATCGACGGCAATATTGTTTGTCACATGCACTCCAAGACCGATATTGAGTCCCAGTCTGTCTGCGTCCGGAAGCAGCGGCTCGAGGTATGCATCCGGGACTGGGTTCTTGTCGTAGAGCACTCCTGCACGGAGCGTCCACATGTCGCTGAGCATATATTCACCGCCAACCCGGAGGATATAACTGTCTTTATAGTCTCCAACGATTGACTTAAGGGTCGTAGTGCTGCCCTGTTTGACGTTGATGTTAAGACTCTGGTATGCGCTCCACCCGACCCACTGGTAGTCTGCCTCGATTGAGTATCTGTCTCCCTTGTATGCGACTCCGAGGAACCATGTTGCGGGAAGCGGGACGGATGTAGATACCGAGCCATTTGCAAACACGGGCTGCGTTGAAAGGAGCCCCAGATCTGAGAAAGTAACAGTCCCGTTATCTGCTTTCAGGCTTGCCTTTCCCCTGTACGAAAATCCGAGTGACCATTCTTTTGTCGGCGTGAGAAGGATACCGAAGTTGAAAGTCGAACCTGTTCCGTTCCCCTTCAGTACCGCCGATGGCTCCGTAGTGAACTGTGTCCGAATCTTCTGTTCGAGATCTACGCTGCCAAACACATAATCAAAACCGACACCAACGGAAATGAGATTCTCATACGCGTAGGAAATACTCGGGTTGATGTAGAAGCTCTGCAGCGTGATTTTTGTTACTATGTCTCTGCCTACCCAGTTGCTCGGCCAGTCAGTCCCAAGACCGTATGGCGTGTACATTCCGATTCCAAACCCGAGTCCATTGTCCATCGAATAGGTCACGTATGCATTCGGCGGGAAGAAATAGATGGAGTTCATCTTCGTCTCGGTATCCGTAGGACCGAGTCCTCTGAAAGTTGTGCTTGGTGCGATCAGTGTTCCACCAAGCATTACGTTCAATCCTTTGATGTAGCTAAGGCCTGCAGGATTAAAGAAGATCGCAGACGGATCGTCGGCGCGTGCCACGAAGGCACCTCCCATGGCGGTCGCCTTTGCACCATGTTCGTTAAGCTGATAGCCGCCGGCAAGTGCTGTCGAGACCGAACCGATGGCAACAGCAATAAACAGTAGAACTTTGCGCAATGAAGCCACAGACTACCTCCTTTTTATGTTTGCTAACGCGGCTATTTTACTTGATGTGAAACACAATTCCAAACGAGGAATTAACCAAACCTACACCCCGAAATACAGCTTCTTAGCACGGTTTCTGAGCTTGTTCAGGCAGCTTACGGGGATTATTTTACCTCTACCTAAAGAAAGGAACCCACTATGGAGATCAAAGGAAAAACAGTCCTTGTTCTAGGCGGATGGGGCTTGGTGGGCTCAGCAATCTGCCGAAAACTAGTGCCGGAGAAACCGGACAAGATTATCATTTCATCCCTTCTGAAGAAAGAAGCACTCGACGCCGTGGCACAGCTCCGGCATGAGTATCCCGACCACGACGAGGATTTCTTCGTCCCGTACTACGGAAACATTTTTGTCCGCGAAGACTTCAAGGATCTGCAGCGGGAGGAGATTCTCGGGAACACCGAGCGCCGGCGCGTACTCATAAATGACACACTTGGAGAGCTCTCAGAAGATATCCTCAAAGCAAGCACGATTTATAACCTCCTCACCGATTACCGTCCCGAAGTAATTATCGACTGCATCAACTCCGCCACTGCCATCGCATATCAGGATCAGTTCCAGTCAAGCCGCTCCCTCTTGAAGGAGCTCGACAAGGCGAAGGAAGGAACGGACAACATCCTCTACGATTCGATCGAGAGAATGCTGTGCACTCTCTATACACCGCAGCTCATCAGACACGTCCAGCTTCTGTACAGATCGATGCACGACGCCAGTACGAAGATCTATGTGAAGATTGGAACGAGCGGAACAGGCGGGATGGGGTTGAATATTCCATACACACATAGCGAAGAAAAACCTAGCAGCGTCCTCCTCAGCAAGTCGTCGGTTGCCGGAGCTCACACGCTTCTCCTGTTCCTGATGGGGCGTACACCTGACGCGCCGATTACCAAGGAGATCAAACCGACCGCAGCCATCGCCTGGAAGCGAGTAGGATATGGCGAGATCATGAAGCGAGGCAAGCCGATAATGTTGCAGGACTGCTCTCCGGACGATCCGTATAAGATCGGAGAGTTTCTCGAACTGAAGACCGCCGCAAAGACGAAGATGTCCAACGAACCGCTGCGGTCGGTCTTTATAGACACAGGAGAGAACGGCCTGTTCTCCCGCGGCGAGTTTGAGGCGATAACCACCCCCGGCCAGATGGAATATGTCACTCCGGAAGAGATCGCCGAGGATGTCATCTTCGAGATAAAGGGCGGCAACACCGGTCACGATATCATCAATGCACTCGACAATGCCACGCTCGCTCCTACCTACCGTGCCGGGTACATGTTCCACTCCGCCTTTTCAAAGATGCGTGAGCTGGAACAGAAGCACAGTGTAGACAGCGTCGCGTTCGAACTTCTCGGGCCGCCGCGGCTGTCCAAACTTCTCTACGAGAGTTACCTCCTCTCGAAGCAATACGGCAGCTTCGCCGGAGTAGAAAACACCACGGCCGAAGAGATGTCCATTGCTCTTCTCAGGATGATCAAAGGAGACAGTAAACTCCGCTCAGAAATAATCTCCATTGGGATTCCGATTTTGCTCCCTGACGGATGTGGCCTTCTAAGAGGTGAAGAGATCAAGATTCCGCCTTTCCGGGGCGAGGGCACACTTCCCTCCAACCGCAAAGCCATCGACGCATGGGCTCACGACGGTTGGGTGGACCTGCGGGTAGCCAACATGGCGCGGTGGAAGGACCGATTGAGAGGAATCAAGCAGATGACCGAGCCTATTCCAGCAGGCGACACCAGCTCCCGGTTTATCTACACGAAAGAATATTGGAACAATTTCGAGACTATTGAACCGGGCAGAATAGTCGGCTGGATATTCTCTTATGAAGAAAAGGGATTGAGGATGAAGGCTTAGCAGAGCAATCTGTCGAAGTAATGACATAGCGCCCAAAGGTATCATCCGTGCGAATCAGTGAAGTCCGTCTGACCCCTGTTCGATCCTATTTTCGTGCGAACCTCTGCAAGCTCTATTCGGTTTCTTTCCCGTTGTTCTTTGACCGCCCCATTGCAGTGCCAGTTACTGGACGACGAAGGATTGTTTTTATGGGACAGGTCATGAAGAGGTGGTGAAGACATAAACCCGAATGATACATTAAGGGATTTTGCACACCGATAACACAGAAAAGAACTGATTTTCGCGGATCAAGAATAAAATGGAGCAGAAAATCAGTGTGAATCTATTCAGATCCGTGGTATCCGTGTGCCATCTTTTCCTATCGCATTTTTGGGGACAAAGGCGAGGATTCAGCGATAATGTGAGCCGCTCGGCATACGAGCGAAGCTGGCGCTAATGTGGGTTCAGATTTCCGACCGGGATAGGTTCCTCGCC
>CAZRXH010000077.1:10556-15482 GCA_964603995.1 uncultured Bacteroidota bacterium
AGCGAAGCTGGCGCTAATGTGGGTTCAGATTTCCGACCGGGATAGGTTCCTCGCCGGGGATGATGATGCCCAGCAACTCTTCCTGAAATTGCAGCAGTTCTTCGAGCATACTCTCCCTGTAACGCTCTGTCTCTTCAACGAGATGCGGGATCATCGACTTGTAGTACTCGATTCCCTCCTGCAGGGTGTCGGCGAAGCTTTTCAGATATTTCTGGTCTTTCGCAGTCAGCGAACCCACCCGCCTGCGAATCTCGCTCCTCAAATATTCAATATACAGACTGAGTTCCTGTATGAACATATTGGGGCGATGGGCGCCCGTCAACATCTGTACGCGTCCGTAAATGTGCCCGACCATCTCTTGCAGGGATACTATTCTGGAGAAGTAGGCAAGGTTCGGCCCCGGGCAAACCGCGACCGCGCGTTCCCTCCTGCCCGCGCCCGAATTCTCCCCAACCGATCCGGTCGCCGATAAACCTTCACAGAGACAGGCCTTCTCGATCACTCTGTCGATTTTCTCTTCGAGCTCCGTCGGCGGCAGACCGAGACTCTTCAGCTCCGCGATCTTCAATGACTGGTACTCGTTCGACGCGGTGCAAATCGGTTCCTTTGTGAACTCCGTGTTCGACACCAGCAATTTCTTGGTGCACGGCGCACCGGGCTTACCGTCTTCGACCCTTTGCCGGAGCTGCCTCTCGCTCGAAGTGTTCCTGAGATTGTTGAACGGAATTCCAAGCGGTGATGCGCCACTGAGATGGAAGGCTTCCCTTCCGGAACCAGCCAGCAGATCGCGGGTTTCATCGTCGACATTCGTGGCTTCAGGTACGAGAAGGAATGGTGATCCCCATCCCGTGCCATCGAGGCCATAGTATTCGCGCAGGAAAGCATCTTCCCTCGCAGTCCCTATTCCGCCCTGCACTGTGATGAGAAACTCCATCGGTCCCGGAGGCATCTGGACCCCCTTGCTTTTCAACGCTGTCGAGTAGATCTGACCAAGCTCGTCGGCAAGGAGCTGACGTTTCGACTTAAATTCCTCGAGTATCGGGCCCAGCAAATACCCGTCTGTAGCGAACGCGTGGCCGCCGCAATTCAATCCCGACTCTATGCGGAACTCGGAACACCATATCCCCTTCTTTGCCAAGATCTTTCCCTGTATATACGCCGAGCGGTAGTCGCTTACCTTCAGTATGACTTTCTTCTTCAGGTTTCCATCGGGAGCAGGTAGGAATTCCGTGCACTGCTCCATGTAACCGAACAGCCGGGAATTCAGCCCGGCAGACAATACCACCGAAGAATTGAGATCGCTCTTGATGAACCCGCGCATCGCCGCGACTGCGTCTGAAAACTCCGGCGGAAGCGGTTCGTTATCTCTTCCGAAGTTGATCTTGTCCACTTTTGTCATGACGTTCACATCTATATCGCCAGCGACTATCTGCGACCGAAGCTCGTCCTCAATCGCCGATTTCTTCTCAGCATCCAATGTCCGGGTCATGAGGTCGTACAGGGACTTCAGGGGAGAGAGGCTTGGAAGCATCTCGAAATACTTGACGATCTCGCTCCCCTTTTTGAACGGCGACAATTTGAGCGCCGCAGTCTGTCGCTCGACGAGGCGTCCGACAAGGTTCAGGTAAGCGGTGATCCGCCGGGCACGGTAATCGTGCTCGCGCACAGAGATAGGGAAATACGGCTCACCGTTCAACAGAGAATGGTGTTTCCGCATGCGTTCGATCAATACGTCGTCGACAACGGAAATTACCGATGATATCCCGAACCGCGCGACTTTCAGTGGAGTATCCACCGAGAATGCCAGCCCCAGGACAGGTATATGAAAAGTATGAGGTCTCGTGTTTTTCAGTGCTTCAATATACCCACCTTTTCATTTTATTTCAGCACCAAGCAGTTGGTGTCGTAATTTCAACGTTCACTTGACTTCAGAGAGCTTCTCCAACGGCTTATGCCGTAAGATTTCGCGAAGGACCTTTGATCTGGTATGATCAGCTTCGCGTCGTTTAGCGCACCTCACAGTCTGATTGATTCCCCCAGGAAATGATCTGAAATTTGGGCGCTACCGGCGAGTAGCGGGATGCCTTGACACATTTACCACACTCATTCGAACGATTTGATAGGAATAATTAGTTCGTGGCCTTCTCAATTTGTATTGCTTTCCTGTCGGCTCTTCGTCTGTCCAGAGGTATCCTGTACAACCAATTTGCAAACGCCGTCAGACTCTTCTCTGCCACAAGGAGTTTTGAACCTTCAAGTCGTAATGTGTCAATATTTGGGAAGGGGACATCGTCCTTTGTCACCACAGCGATGAGCACATCAGATGAACTGGATTGTCCTCTTTCTGTTTCCAGTTCCAGCGAATAGGCCTTGCTCGGCGGAAAAACAAAGTCCGAATTTGCAGCTATATAGTTCTTACGATCTATTTCGTTTGGAAACAGCACGGTCAAGGAGTCCCCATGAATATCGAGAATCGTCAAGTACCCCGACTTGGTTGATCGTATGTTCAACGTTACAGGTTCGTACTCATTATATGTACTTCTTCGGCTAGTCAAAGTAACCTCGAACGCAGGATCCGGTACCCCACGCGGCGGCGCAACAAGCGCCTCGATGTGCGCCGTTACTCTGTAAACTATATAGGTCGAGTCCAATGGTTGAGGGCGGTCGAATCGAACGTCCTTTTCATCAAGTATCAATCCCAGGGAACTTGATTCCGAAAACTCCGAGAAGAAATCTATCAGCCTGCTGTTCCCTTCCGACTTCAGCGACAACGTCCCCGCGCTTACTTCTACTCCTGCCTTTTTCATCGCATCAGCCCTCGCCTTATTCAGCGCTTCGGCCCTAATTTGCTCCATATTCTTTCCGGTGGCGGTCCCGGTTCCACTGTACCATTTCCCTGATGACGCGGTCTGAGCGCCTGCCGAAAACGTGGAAAGAGCGACGAACAACATGCATGCCAGTTTAAAGAAGCCTTTCATTGTTCTCATTTCCCTAATATCTCAATAATTGTTTCCCCGCTCCCCGCAAATTGTGCCTCCTGCGGGCGCTGGTACAATCGATTTGAGTAATACGGCAGGCCATCATTAGAATTGTTTATGAATCTGATCAGTTCGTCAGAAGTGATCTTGCTATCTCCGTCAAGATCGCCCGCACCCTGCAACCCCTTCAGGAAGAAATAGGTAAACATACCGTGCTTCTTTTCATCGTACCAGTTCGAGACCTGGCTGGCTGCGGACGATTGGAATACTACGGTATTGGAGTCAGCTATTACCGGGTTATTGATCCTGAGCAATGCCGGACTCGCATTTCTAACCAGCGACACACCGTTTCCCGCCTGTCCTGAGAAGCAGGCATCCACTACGACAACCTTCTTCCGTGCCCTCAATCTGGCTATGTCGGAGTAGAACTCCATCATACTGTATGCATTGTCGTCATTAACATAATTCGGATCGCAATCATAAGGAACGAGGAAAGGTTCAGAGGTTGAAGTGTTGGGCGCACCGTGTCCGCTATAGTAAATGAAGAGATCCGACGAACCGTCCGGCTTCAGGTACGACGGCAGAATTCTCTTGAGAAGAGTTTTCATGTTGCCTGCTGTCATCAGCTCATTAGGGTCACGCGGCAAGATGTCGTCCGGACTGTAACCGAGTGCCTTCACCAGATACTCCTTGACTATGGCAGCATCGCGCTTTGCATATAGCACTCTCGGAATGTTCGGATTGGAGTAATCTGAAAGCCCTATCACAAGTCCAACTGCATTCGGGCTGCTAATTCTATTATCAGGGATGTTTATGTCGACATCAGGCGTAAGACCGGCAGCGAGAGGCACCTTTCCTGCCACAGGAAAGTTCTTCGCAGTGACATTCAGCTCTTCCAGTTTTTGGATAGGACGACTGAAAACAAGCGGCAGCTTTAGCCCCCGTTTAGCGTATCTGCCGTTCCTCTCCGCTACGTCAACGAATACCGGGACATCGGTAGCCTGCAGGTTTGTGAAAATGGTGAAATCGATATCGCTCGCAGCCGCAGACGGAATATCTCCCAGGTTGAACTCGGTTCTGCTATCCGGGGTGAAGTAAACATTCTGACCAAGTCGCAGGCTCGCTTTGACATCGCTGGCAGAGCCAAGGCCTACGTTCTGAATTCTCGCTTTCACCTCGACGACTTCTCCGGGTTCAATCATGCCGTTACCGGAAGCATCATGTATCCCCACATCGGAGACAACCAACTCAGGAGGCACCATGGCGAGGACCTTGAAGTTTACTTTGACGGGAGTAGGTTCAAAGCTGTTATCCTCGTTGAATGTCAACGTGAGGGATGCATCCTGATCCGTGGCGTCAAGAGATGCGTGTATCGGAATATCCGACGTGCGGCTGCTTCCAGGTGCAATATCTCCAAGCACCCCTGAAGTTGGATACCGCAACCCCGGCACCCCCTCAGGACTGATTCTGTATGCGAGACCGGTCGCCTTTCCCTGTCCCGTATTCTGCACCGCAATGGTAATATAACCTGTCTCGTCCGCATCGAGCGCATTATTTCCTGACGGCTCATTGAAGCTGACGGTGACGCGCAAATCCGGCGGAAAGTCGGGGGCCTTCTTTATGTCGACGTTCTGAGAGGAACTGGTGCCAGTATAGGTCGCTCCTTCGAAATAGCAACTGCTCATCAAAGCGGTCACAGCCAGCATCAACGGCCATGAATACTTCATGTTTATTCCGTGTTTCATCATGCTCCCGTAAGTTATTTAATAGGAACTGGCAAGTTATCGGACCAGGTGTTGTTCTGGGTGTCCGCCATTTTCACACTGAAGTTTATCGTCGTTCCTATAGGCGTTGAACTCGATACCGTGAACCTGAATGTATAATGGGCGTAGCGCCCATCGTTGCCGGTTACTCCCGAGTAATCACCTTCACTCTCGCCACCAACTGA
>CAZRXH010000078.1:0-15236 GCA_964603995.1 uncultured Bacteroidota bacterium
ATAGCAAAACACCCCCTATTAACCAAACCTATTCATAAATTTGTCGCAGACCCGGAACTTCCGGTACCGGCTCAATTTGAATGCTGAGGCAACCGTTTCCCGCTGATGACGCTGATTTCCGCTGATTCCTTTATCTGCGCTGATCTGCGAGATCTGCGGGGAATCAAACTGAGCCACTGCCGAACTTCCGCCCACATATCATCTCTGAAAAGATCACTTGGCAGGGATTTTAGCGTTAAATCGGGCCTGCAAATCCAGGCCTCGGGCTTCATCCGTCGCACTTGCTTCTCTTCCCGCGAAATCTGGCAGATAATTCATTCACGAATTACCAGATTAATCAAAAACACGCTCGTCAGCATTAGTCTACAGAGTCCACGACGGCTCATGGCCGAGCTGAAAATATCTCGACAATATTCCTCCTGCTTCATCGAACTTTTCCGACTTCACGAGCAGGTAGTCCGTGTCGTATGTCGATACTGCAAACACACTGATACCCGCTGCGGCAAGCGGCGCAGTCAACGTGGAAATGACGCCCACCATCGAAAAGTCAAGCGGCCCTTCCACTTTGAAGGCCCTCCACCCAGTCGATGCCATGATACCAAACGGCACAACACTCTCATCGCAAACTATCGAAAGCTCCTCCGCCGTTCTCGTGATTGAGACGAAACGGCTTTCCCCCAGAGCCCAACCCGGGACCTTCTCATCTTTCGACAAACGGCAAACAGCTAATCGCTCGGGAAGTCGGGACAGAACAAGTCTTGAATCATTCATGAACTGAGTCTCCTTCATCTAGATTTGGAAAGCACCGACGCGGCTGCGGATGACCGCCTCATATCATTCGCTATGCTCCCCCCGCGAAAGCCTGATTCCTCGAGTGGTTGCAGACGGTCAGGGTTAAGCGCAATCTGACACCCTTTCTGACTAACGAATTTATTCGGCGAAGACAGGTGATGCAAGGATTGCGGGAAGAAGTAGTAGGGGCTGGATTGCCGGAAAGAACTAGTAAATCGCTTCTCGGATTCGCGCGCTCATATAGTCCATCACCCACACGACGAATGCGATCATGATCACGATCAAGCCGACTTCCCGCCATTTCGCAAGCCCCTGGTACTGCATCAGCAAGTTACCTATTCCGCCTCCGCCGACAAGCCCGATTATCGTCGCCATCCTTACATTTATGTCCCACCAGTAAATCGTATATGACAGGAGAGGCAGGACGATCTGCGGAACGACCGCGTGCCAGACCATCTGGATCTTGTTCGCCCCGGTCGCCGAAATCGCCTCGACCGGTCCCGGCTCTATGCTTTCGATAGCCTCGGAATAGAGCCGGGCATTCGAAGCTATCGTATGTACGAGAAGAGCGAGCATGCCTGCAAATGGGCCGATCCCAACCCACACCGAGAATATGATGGCCCATATCAGTGGCTCTATCGATCTGACAAAGTTCAGAATAATCCGAAGGACGTAGTAGATCGCGTACGTAAACTTGTTTTCCTTCATCAGGTTCCTTGCCGTGAAAAAGCTCAGGATCAGTGCGGGCGGAATCGATATCATCGTCGCGATGAGCGCGATGTATATAGTCTCGATCATCGCAAAGAGTGCGTCGTTGAAAATTCCGAATTGCGGCGTAAACAACGCGCTGAACAATCTCTCCGCACCTTGTACCCCTTCACCGCTGAACAGACTAACGATGGAAATTTTCGTCGCTATCCACCCCGCGATGAACGTGATGTCGAAGAGAAACCATCCATAAACCTCCACTGTCCACTTCGAGATCGAATTCTGTTTTGCGATCCCGAACAGCTTGCATGAGAGCGATGTGCGCGAATAAGTCCACCATGTCCCTATCACACAGCTCAGCACGAAAATCGCTCCGGTTTCATTCCATGAAAACGGAAGATCCCTGAGATCGAGGATGAATCTTTCATAAATAGCCCGTTGTACGACGAGTATGCTGTAGAAAACCAGAAAGATGTCGAGCAAGGTTGCCTTAATCACCTTGATCCTTTGCAGGGACTTCTCGCTCAGATCGACGAGAATCGGTTGACTCTTGCTTACCGTGGACAATTCGCTCATGCCATTTCCACCTCCTCCGCTTCCTCACCGTAGATCTTCTTGAACCACGTTTCTTCTATGTCTGAAGGAGAGCCTTCATAGACTATCTCACCGGCCTTCAGGGCAATTGCCCGCGATGCGTATCGCCTGACAAGGCTCAGAAAATGGAGGCTGCAAATCACAGTTGTCCCGAGTTCCTTGTTGATCTTTTCGAAGTACTGCATCACCGAGTTGGATGTCGCCGGATCGAGCGAGGCGACCGGCTCGTCGGCCAGGAGGAGTTTCGGATTCTGCATAAGGCTTCTCGCGATAGCAACCCTCTGCTGCTGTCCGCCGCTCAGCGAATCGGCCCTCACATTCGCGTAGTCGGTGATTCCAACCGTTTCGAGAAACCTGTAGGCGTCCGAGAGGACGCCGTCAGAATAATTCCCGAATATCGACTCCATAGTTCCCAGAGAACCGAGCCTTCCGTTGATGACGTTCGAGAGCACCGACTTTCTTTTTATGAGATTGAACTGCTGGAAGACCATGCCGATTTGTCTCTTCACTTTGCGCAGATCTTCTCCCTTCAAGTGGGTGACGTCTTGGTCGAGGAAAGAGAGCGTACCCGAAGTCGGCTCGATGAGGCGGTTGATGCACCTCAGCAAGGTCGATTTTCCCGATCCGCTGAGCCCGATTACAACAAGGAATTCTCCTTCCCTGACTTCGAGGCTGACGCCCTTCAGGGCGTGCGTACCGGATTTATAAATCTTGTGCAGATCGTTCACTCTGAGAAGCATGCGTTATTTCACCAGTTTTTCGAAATCGATATGTTGTTTCTCGAGCAGTGCCCTGATCCCGTTATAGTCGCCGTCGTTAGTAGGAACCAGGCCTGTAACGTCATATATGTCTTCCCATGCTTTCTTTCCTTCCGGCGTCCTGACGAACTTCAACAGGGCTTCTGTTATGACTCTTTTCATCTTTTCGCTCAGATCCTTTCTGAAAACGATCGGATCGTTCGGAATGTATTGAGTAAAGCCGACAATCTTGATCCTCTTCGCTACATCGGGAAATTGTTTCAGGACTCTCGCGCGTGCGTCCATTATAGCTCCCGTCTTCGGATCGGGTGGTGCATAATAGCAAGCACCCGCATCGACCTGGTGCTGATAGACCATGGTCACGACGTTAGGATGCTGCATCGCGAAAACTGTCGAACCTAGTTTTATCCCAAGGCTGTCGAAAACCGCTCTCGGCAGTATGTAGCCCGACGTCGACGACGGATCGACATAGGCGAAGCTTTTTCCATTCAGGTTTTCAAGAGAATTTATTCCGGAGCCGACGCGGGCAATTATCTCGCCGCAGTAAGATGTCTGCCCCTGTCTGACAACTCTGAGCTTCGCTTCCGCTCCGTATTTCGCGTGAGCCATCAGGTAAGAAAAAGTGTTTATCGCCGCGACATCGACTTTGTCTGTTCCGAATGCCTCGACAACGGCAATGTAGCTTGCGGGGACTGCCGTGATGAAATAGTAACCCGTTTCCTCGTGAAGGTAATCCGTGAGCACTTTGGCGTTCGACGAGATCGTATTCGCGTCAACCGACGGAGTGAAATAGAATCTTATGGGATTGGAATATGATCCGAGCGACCCTTCATTTGCCTGGCGGATGGAAATGGCGATGACGAACGCGATGAGCGGCGAAAGGTAGAGGAGGTACTTAGCAATTTTCATCTGTCATTTTATTTGTCCCGCTAATATGCGAAGTCAGAGACAGCGGCACAAAGAATTGCGCGTTGTCTTACGGTTAAGTTTCCGTTAACTCAACCGGCTATTCAAGAACAGATGGTAGGATATTCGTTTGGGACAATGACAACCCGGCAGGCTGCGGACATCGAACTGACGGAAGTAGTCTTTGAGGTGGAGGCATTGCGCAACCCACGGTCAAGCCTCCGCGGGCACGCCGCCCTGATGAAGTCTTATGTGAAACCTCCACGATCGCATGATCGAAGAAGCCAGAGCACCCTCGCGTCTCGAGTGATGGCGCGGACACAGAAAGGCGAGAGGCAGCCCGTGATGCCGGGCTGCCTGCTGAACACAATCAGAACCTTCGACGACCGCCGCCGCCGCCAAAGCCACCGCTGCCATTGCCGCCGCGCCGCGGTCCGCCTCTTCCACCACCACCACCGCCTCGGCGATCGTCGGTGCGAGGACGTGCTTCGTTGACGTTAAGGGCTCTTCCCTTGAGCTCTTTCCCGTTCAAACTGGAGATTGCTGCTTCTGCCTCCTCCTTGACTGGCATTTCGACAAAGGCAAAGCCACGGTACTCTCCCGTGAACTTATCCTTTATTATGTTAACACTCGAAACCTGTCCAAAGGCGGAAAACGCTTCGCGCAACTCTTCCTCACTCAGGTCCCTAGAGATGTTGCCGATGTAGATGTTCATCTTGACTCCTCAAAATTATTAATTGATAGTTTGACTCTCCCATGCGTCCGATTGGGAGTGATAAAGGCTAACGAGAAATTGGAATGACCAGTCATGTGGAGGTCGGCGCGAAGAGAATTCAGTTTATTTGAATCGGCTCATGCAACGTTACGCCACTGGAAGGGCGCATTTCAACTGGTCTCATTGTCAATCCTTTCGCCCATGATAAACAATTTTCGTTCAACTAACAAATCTTTTCTCGCGACCGTGTACAATTCGGACCTGAGGCATCCTCCCGACTAACGAATCCCATTAAAATTGTCGTTTTTTTGGCTAAATTGAGACATGAAGAAGAAACCTCTCATTCTCGTGTCAAATGACGACGGGATAGATGCCTCCGGTTTGCACACTCTCGTCAAGTCTCTGAAGAGGATCGCCAGAGTCGCCGTGGTCGCCCCCAGCATCCAGCAAAGCGCCGTGGGTCATGCTATAACTGTCAGGACCCCACTTCGTGCATACAAGTTTCACAGAAATGGGACTCTGTTCGGCTACGCGGTCGACGGTACTCCAGCCGATTGCGTGAAGCTCGGCATTAGAACGCTTCTCAAAGAGAAACCGGACCTGGTCATCTCGGGCATAAACGATGGGCTGAACACAGCTGTCAACGTGATCTATTCAGGCACCGTGAGCGCTGCGACAGAAGGGACAATCCTCGGCATTCCCTCTATATCAGTTTCACTTGAGTACACGCAGCACCCCAGGTTTGAGACCGCGGCAAAAGTTGCGATCAGGTTCGCGAAGTTTGTCCTTCAATACGGATTACCTGAAGATACAATACTCAATGTGAACGTGCCCGCAATTGCCACGAGTAAGATAAAAGGGATCAAGTACACAAGGCAGGGACGTTCGCGCTGGGATGATGAGTTCTTCCAGCGCAAGGATCCGAAGAACAAGGACTACTTCTGGCTCGCCGGAAAGATGCGCATCCTCGATCACGACGAAAGCGTGGATCAGATAGCACTGAAGTCAGGCTTCGTTTCGGTTACGCCGATACACTTCGATCTGACACATTACCAGTTTCTGGAGAGAATGCGAAAAGAGTGGGACGGAAAGTTGAAGATCACTTTTTGATTCTGGCAGTTGCCCACATGCTGCAGGGACAACACACCGTGAGGGAGTTGCACTCCCGAATCCCGGAGCGAAGCTCCCTAGTCAACAATTCTGATTTCGTGTGTGACGCTGGCGTTCAGCGATCCCGAGACCGAGCAATATTTCTCGCGTGAAAGCGATACAGCCTGTTCCGCATCCGACTGCTTCACATCGCCGTGTATTATGTATGTCAGGTGAATGTTCGTGAACCGTTTCGGATAGTCTTCGGTACGTTCTGCCGCAACTTCCATTTCCAGCTTCTTCATTCCCGCGCGCTTCTTCTTCAGGATGTTCTCGACATCTATCGCCGTGCATCCTGCAAGCGCGATGAGTACAAGTTCCATTGGTCGAGTGCCGGCGTCGTGTCCGCCATCCTTCGCCGCCGCGTCTATGGTTACCCAGTGATTGGATTCGCCTTTGCCGACGTAAGTATTTCCTTCAACCTGTTTCAGTTCTATCTTCATCTCAGAATTCTCCGCCGTTCCTATTTCCCGCCCGTCGCCAGCATGATGCCGAGGACCGCGAAAAAGATCGTGCTTATTTTCGGGTTACACAAGATTGGACATGCACCGAGAGTTTTTGACTCGAAGAACCGACCTATGAAGTAACCCGCGATCCCTCCGCCTATGGCCCCGATCGCCGCAAGTAGATACGCGTTCATGGCTTGATGTAAGCGTAGCCTTCACTCTCGAGCTCGGCGATGTCGATAACACCCGCGGGTACCAGCTTGCATGTAGAAAGGACATCTGAAGGCCTGTAGCCGAACGCCTTCAGACTTGTTTCACATACATGGAACTCGACGTCGCCTGTCGAAGTGAGTTTGTCGATTTGGTCGGAAGTCTTCGCACCATTCTTCTTGAGGAAGAATTTCACGGCAGGCCCGTTCGCGACAACGACGATCTTAATGTTTCCCTTCCCCACGTGCATCTCCGCGCTCTGCGCGTTGTGGAATGCCATCTCAAGCCGGTTCAGGCTCGCTGAATCAACATGAAAGATGATCTTGAGCCGCGGTTCAGGCTGTGCGCCCGCAGCCGCGTAGATAGCCAGAAGAATTGCCAGCGAAAGGAAAGTCCGTGCCTTCGTCATTGTTCCTTGGTCAGCTGCTGTATAAGATTCTCGAATACCGAAGCGGGCCTGTAGCCTTCGAAGGCCGCTCTGACGTATCCTTTTTTGTCGATGACAAATGTCGTGGGAATTCCACGGATTCCGCCGTAAGCGGCAACCACCTGATTATCTCCCATCATGATCGGATAGTTGATTCCATAATCCTTCATGAACGGCTTTACGTCGCTTAGCCCGCCCTGGTCGAGCGACACGCCCAGCATTTGGAAGCCATCGTTCTTGTACTGCGAATACAACCTGATGAAATCAGGTATCTCGGCCTTACACGGCGGGCACCAGGTGGCCCAGAAGTCGAGCACAACAACCTTGCCCCTGAAGTCCGAAAGCCTGATTGTCTTCCCATCGGTCGAAGTCAGTGCAAAGTCGGGAGCCATTTTCCCGTTGCTGGGAGCCTCCATCACTGCATTCTCAGTTGGTATGTCCTGCGCAGAAGCGGAATTATCTCTGCCCGGCCTGTTCAGATAGACCGCACCTACGACAAGAGCCACCACGGCAATGACTATATAGTGGATGTTCTTTTCGAGAAAGCTTTTCTGCTTTGCCTTGCGAGCCATATTACTTCACCTCGTCGATTATTTTTCTTATGACTTTTTCAACCTCTTCCGGCGCGTTGCCAATGGACGCGTCAGGGAAAAATTCCGAGATTAACGTCGGGAGCATCCCTGCGATAAACCTCTTGCCGTCCCGCTCGTAGACATTTATCTTGCACGGCATCATCAGCCCTATGTTTCTGTCAGCCTGCAAAACAGCATGGGCCAATTTCGCGTTGCACAGTTCAACTATCTTGTATCCCGGGAAAGGGAACCCTTTATCCTGTAGAGTCTTCTGAACATCATGGACGTACAACACTCTGAACCCGTTCTCAGCGACTTTTTTCTGCACATCCTCGACAAGTTCGTCGAAACTGCGGCTGCTCTCAACCACATAAGCAAGACTCACTGCTTGTGTCTTCTCCATTGCGTAACCTTTCTAACTCAAAACTCTTCGGAGCTTCTCTTCCGGCTTCGCACCGACGAGGAACTCGACTATCTCGTTGCCCTGGAGGACAACCGTCGTCGGCGTCGCCATGACCCCGAATTTCCTTGCCGTCGCCATGTCGCGGGAGATATCGACCTTGTGGACCTTGTGGCCGTCGGAGATCAGCCGATCGATGACCGGCGTCTGGTACTTACAGGCCCTGCATGAAGGTGAATAGAAATACACCATCGCTCTTTCGCCTGTCGCGATCGCTTTGCCGATTTTGCCGCCGACCTGTTCGACTCTTCTCCCCTTGTTCCTCTTGCTTCGCAGGATCACGATGTATTGCATTCCCATGAAAGCTATGAAGATTCCAACGAGAATATATACCAGGATCAACATACTTTAGTCCTCTTTGACCATTCCGAGAGTAAGGCCCATCAGCCCGCCGTACATGGTGCTGACGTATGGGTTGCTCGAAATAGGGCAGGTGCCCGTCGAGCATCCTATGAAATGATAATAAGCATAACCTGCAATGGCGCCGACTGCGACGAAGAGTACTTTTGTGAGACTTTTCTTCGAAGCGAAGCTCTTGATTTTCACGGCGTCTCTAGACCTTCTTTGCAGTGACGGCAAAATATCTTGAATTGAGAACAACCACCTTACCGGTTTTCAGCTTGCTCTTCGCGAGGAAGGCTTTCACTTCGGCAGGCGTCAGCCGTTCTTCCATAGGCGGGCCGGCACGAAGCGACTCCTTTCTCCAGTCTATGATAAGGAGCGTCGCCTTGGGTCTCATTATCCTGCGTATTTCCCTGAGAAACCTTACCGGTTCGTTCTCATGCAGGATCGCGCTCGCAATCACGAAATCAACCGAGTCGGAATCAACCTTGAAGGAATAACCGTCTCTCGTGTGCACAGCCACGACGTTGGAAGGCGGCTTTTTGCTCTTCAGCACCGCCAGCATCTCCTCGGATGCGTCAACCGCATACGCTGTCGAATCCTTGCCGACGATTCTCGCCGCAGAGATCAAAAAGTAACCGGATCCCGAGCCGATGTCAGCGACATCCATTCCTCGTTTCAAACCGAATCTCTTGAGAGTCGTCGAGGGAGGAAGAATTCTTCTTCTATAAGTTGAATCCAACCTCTTGTGGTGCTTTGCCTCGAATCTATGTCTGTGCATTTCCTACCTTCAGTTTTTCGTAATCTTCTACCATAGCCGCGATCATTTTGTCGGTCAGCGCCATGAGATTGCCGCAGACATCGCAGTTGAAATAGAAGACGCTTCCGCAACATCCCATTTGCGGCTTCATCAACGCGCCGCACCTCTTGCACTTCTGGCTGAGCAACGGGTGGTTGGGATCGGATTTCAAATCAGTTTACCGCCTTCAGGACTTCTTCGACGAACCACTGTTCGGGCATCGCACCCTCAAAATGGTGGTCTTCATTGACTACAATCCTCGGCACCCCGCGAACGTTGTACTGCATCGCGAGCTCAGGAAACTCCGTAGCCTCGACCGCGTCCGCAGTGACGAGATCACTAGCCATGGCGAACTGGTGCGACAACGTAACAGCATTCGGACAGTACGGGCAGGAAGGGGTCACGAAGACCTGTATGTGGACGGGCTTGGTCAGCTTTGCGAGCTGTTCGACTGTCTCGGGAGCGAGCTCGTGGTTGCTGGACCCGACCATCCTGACGGCGTTCATCAGAGCGACGAACTCGTATCCCGCAGGCAAACCGTAGTAACGAATCCCAAAGTCCTTCTCTCCCATTATGACTATCGCGGGAGCACGCTTCACGTCGTATTTCTTCGCAAGCTCGGCGTGCAATTCGATGTCATATTTTTCCAGCGTAACTTTCTCGATGGTCTGCGAGAACTCCTCCAGGATCGTCTGGACTTCACCACAATACTGACAATTTTCGCTCTGCGTAAAGAGAAGGATCTTCACTCCACTCGTTAACTCGCCGATTTGTTCTCTGATTTCGGCTTTGTCTGATTCCTGAATGAATGACATCTAAATTCCTTAGTTTAATTTTGAAGCCGACACGACAGGAAAGGCCTTCGCGATTTTTTCGACGATGACTTTCTTGGGAACGGCGCCGATGATCCTATCAACCAACTGTCCGCCCTTGAAGAATCCCAGTGTCGGAATGCTCAGAATGTTGTACTTCGCCGCGATATCCATATTTTCATCGGTGTTCAGCTTCATCACTTTCACTTTGCCCTCATATTCCCTGGCGATCTCTTCGACCACCGGTGCGACCATTCTGCAAGGACCGCACCAAGGAGCCCAGAAATCGATTAACACAGGTTCGGCTGAGTTGAGGACTTCGCTCTCGAAAGTCCCTGTTGTAGCGTCTTTTATGTTAGCCATCTTGATATCCTTTCGTTCTGCTGGTTAGATGAAGGAAAAACGATTTGGTTTCCATTTCTCAACAAAGAATTCTTCTGGTCAATTTTGTGAGGCTATCTGCTTGAAGAACTGGGTCAGCAACCTCACGCCGACGCCTGAGCTGCCTTTCGGTGCATAGTCCGTGGCTTCCTCAAGCATCGCTGTCCCCGCAATATCAAGATGCACCCAGGGATAGTCTCCCACAAACTTCTTGAGAAACAGCGCGGCAGTAATCGCTCCAGCCCAGCGTCCGCCTACATTCTTCACATCGGCGATGTCGCTCTTTAACTGCTTCTCGTATTCCTCAAAGATCGGCATCTGCCAAACACGCTCAAATGTCTTATCGCCAGCTTCCTTCAGCTGAGTCATCACATCCTCGCTGGTGCCGAACATGCCGGTCGCATGTTGCCCGAGCGCGACTACGCAAGCCCCGGTGAGAGTTGCAAGGTCGATAATCGCCTTCGGTTCATAACGCTTTGCATAATGAAGAGCATCCGATAAAATGATCCTTCCTTCGGCGTCGGTATTGTCCACTTCTATGGTTATACCGGACATCGTGGTGACAACGTCACCCGGTTTGTAGGCGCCGCCGCCGGGCAGATTCTCGGTCGAAGGTGCGAGGCCGACGACATTCACCGGTATTTTCAACGAGGCAAGTGCCTGAATGGTGCCGATCACCGCGGCGGCACCGGACATGTCCATTTTCATCTCGCTCATTCCGGCGGACGGTTTCAACGAAATACCACCGCTGTCGAAGGTAATTCCCTTCCCGACGATCGCGTACCAGTCCCTGCTCCGTGGGTTGCCCTTATACTCAAGGGTGATGAACCGTGGCGGCTTCGCGCTTCCGGAATTCACGGCAAGAAGTCCGCCCATCTTCAGCTTGCGAATCTGCCTCTCGTCGAGAATCTTCGCACGGACGTGATACTTCTTCGCCACTCTCGCCGCGACGTCAGCCAGCACTTCAGGGTAAACCTCGTTTGCCGGCGCATTGCAGAGATCGCGCGTCAGATAGACTGCCTCGCAAGCAAGCTGAGCATCTTTCGCTGCCTTCTTTCCCATCGAAGCTTCAACTCCGGAAAGGGCCACGCCAATCGAAGCGACCTTTGGCCTCTTGTCGTTGAGGGTAAAATACTTGTCGAATTTGTATGCGCCGAGTATGGCACCCTCAAGCAGGGAATGCACAACTTCGTAATGACTTGTTTTCTCGAGCACCGGATCCAATACCGCAATCACAACTGAGATTGCCTTTGCAGATTGTGCCGCTTTTATTCCGGCCGCAGCAGCTCTTCTCAATCGCTCATTCGTCAGCTCCGATTCATCTCCCGCACCGACGAGAAAAGCGACGCCGTACTTCGCAAGCGAATAGACCGCCACTTGTTCGCCCTTGTCGCCGGAGAATTTGCTTCCTGCCAACGCTTGGTCCAACTGCTTCCTTTCACTCTGGAGACTCGAAAGGAGCCTGCTTTCTTTGGAGAGTTTCTTCCCGCCGTTGACATCTTCTTTCGTCAGGACAAGTACCAAAGCGTCGGCTTTGACCGCCGTAAAATCTTTCTGTACAAATTCGATCTTCATTTGTCCTCCATTGTATCGATTTTTTTCATCAGAATTGTCCCTGCATCGACGAGCACTCTCCGGACTGTCTCATCGAGCCTCACACCGGTCAGTATCGCGCCTGAGGCGTTCTTGTGCCCGCCGCCGCCATATCTCTTTGCAAGAACGTTCACTGGTATGTCTCCCTTAGATCTGAAGCTGATCTTCACGCCATCTTCGAGTTCCAGGAAGAATAGCGTCACGACGACGCCTGCAATCGCCCCGGCCTGGTTGACGAAGTTGTCAACGTCGTCGGGTACGACATCATTTCTCTTCAGCTGCTCAAGCGTGACCGCCACGTAAGAGACACGGCCATCGTAGGCCAGCTCAATTCTTGAGAGCATTTCGCCGAGCAGCCTGGTCTTTCCAAGGGAGTTCTCCTCGTAGAGGTTGTGATAGACATAGAAAGGATCGACTCCTAAGTCGAGAAGATGTGCCGTGATCCGGTGAATATCGCCGTCGGTTCGCGGAAAACGAAACGACCCGGTATCTGTCATTATTCCCGCGTATAGTCCCTCCGCGATAGCTTTGTCGAGAAGCTTGGGATCGTAGGCAATCATGCATCTGTAAACGATCTCCGCCGTCGCAGGCGAATCCAAATCTATCAGCTTGTAGTCTACGAAGTCCTGCGCCTCAAGATGATGATCGACAATCATCTTCTTCGCTCCGCTTTCCATGAAGTACTTCTCCATGCTTTTGAGACGACCGGAGTTATTCATATCGAGAGCGATCAGCACATCCGCGTCGAGCAATAGACTGCCGTCTCTCTCTGGGACGAACTTCTTTATTTCGTTATCGTAATCAAGGAACGTGTGGTTCGTCGGGGTCTCGCTGTGGTTAAGGATTACCGAGTTCTTCCCCAACTTGTTGAGAAACCTGTTCAGAGCAAGCTCGGAGCCGAGCCCGTCCCCGTCAGGATTGACGTGCGTCGTGAGAACGAATTTCTTATTTGCATCAACTATGCGTTTGAATGTATCGGCAAGCTCTCTCCTGTACGGTTCTGCTGAATGTTCCATCAAACCTCCTCTGTTATTCCATCTTTATTCACACAAATTACGAAATGGAGAGACAAAGATGTAAGGGGTGCCATCGCCTTTCCCTCCTTTTGCTTTTCGGCACCTTTGCTTAATTTGAAACGAGCTTCTTAAGCACGAGGGTAGATGTGACGAGATACGTAGTTATACTTCAGACTCTTCTCCTTCTCTTCATTGCCGCGGACTGCAGGAAGAGTCCGAACCCGGTCGGACCGACGCCTCCGGACACGACAAGCAATAATTTTACATTTACGAAGTACACTTTCGGTGGAGACGCAGGCTCGAGTGGGTTTAAGGATGTGGCAATAATTAACGACAGCGATATATGGGCTGTGGGCGCAATCTATACTGCTCCAGACACTATGTATAACGCCGCGCATTGGGACGGAGAAAATTGGTCACTAAAAAGGATCCCTTACTATTATCAAGGCGAGCCTTTATATAGTTCGATCAATACCGTATTTGCATTTGATTCTAATGATGTCTGGTTCGGAATAGGAAGTATGATTCATTGGGATGGGCAAACTTTTAACGCCATAGACAATTCAAAGGTTTGGGGGCCACACAGTGTTTATAAGATGTGGGGAACAAGCGGATCTAATTTCTACATTGTTGGCACTGGTGGGTCAATTGCTCATTACTCTGATGGCAATTGGACAAAGATGGAGAGTGGTACAACAATAGACCTCCGGGATGTATGGGGAACGCCAGATGGGAGTGTGGTCTGGGCTTGCGGATGGTCGAATGATGAAAGCCAAAGCATACTGCTAAAATACGATGGAACAAGTTGGAAAACAGTATGGAGCAGAAACGGGACAGAAGTTTCGCCATACGGTTATTTCGTGACAAGCGTATGGGCAACCGATTCACTGTTTTTGTCATCGGGGCGTGGAGTGTTCCGGGATACAACGCAAGTAGCAACATTGCCATGGTTTCCGTATCGGATACGAGGGACTGCAAATGACAATATAGCCGTAGCTGGAGACGAGGGGATGATCTGGCACTGGAACGGAGCGGACTGGAAACAACTCAATCTGCAATCAGGTGAACCCCTATACTCAATGGCTATATCAGGAAGCATGTTAGTAGCAGTTGGAAGCGACTTCAATATCGGCCTTCAGATAGGTGCCGGACTAATATACATAGGAAGGGAACAGTGATTCACATCAAAGAAAGAGGAGGTGGAAAGATGAAACGCATTCTATTGCTTTTGAGCGTCGCCCTGATCCCAGACTTATGCTGGGCAATACCCGGCGAGTTTCTGATTGAGTCGTCAGGTGCGAATGTACAACTCAGCCTGCAGTTGAAGAGTATCGGCAGTTATGCGTGGAAGCTGGATCCGAACACTGGCCAGGTAATAGTTGTCACGTCCTATGATACATCGTTTCAAGATTATAGCTTTGGTTTCGATTCGCCTGATAACGTCAATACCGGAAAAGACGGAGCTATGCCCTGGGGATTGATGCAATTTAATCTGAGCAGCAGTACCGCGTCGATTTCTTTTACTATAGACTTCAGGGACGAACGCTGGTCAAGTGGATATACGTATGGCCCAGACATTATCCTGTATTTCGATCCATCGAATGGGTCGGCTTACCTCGGTCCTCCTTCAGGAGGAACCGGGCAGTTCGGTGATATGCCAATTGTCAGCGGCGGCACCATCAACATCTGGGATGCATATCATCAAAGTGGCTCTCCCAACAGCAACAGTTTCTTACCGCCTGTATATTTGCAGAACATCATTAACGGTTCGAATGCGGGAGGTTTTCTGCATGTAAATTCAGCGAACTATACCTCTGGCAACGCCGCCGCTGTTGCCTACAACAATACATACAGCATAGGAACAAACAATGAGCGATTCACTATCTCGGGGAGCACCTACAAGCACCATGATTGGAACCAGGCAGCCTCAGACTATTTATTGTCAAGAAACGCCTATATCACCTCACAGAACGACCAGGAGGCAGCGACATTTTTGCAGCTGTCCTCTGTCGCCCTACAGAACAGCCTTGATGGTACAGTCTACACCGGATCTAACGGTGGTTACATACCTTTTGTTGATCCATGGTATGTGGATGCAAGCGGAAACCAGACGGGTCAGCCCGTCAATATCACATCAGGAAGTTCGCCGACAGGTGCTAATGGACAATCAAGCGGAGGTATATTTTTGAATCAAAGCGGTCCCGGCAACAACTGGAACCCGCCAGTCTATTCTCTCCAGGCCCCCGTGTCACAGACAATCAACGGCCACACAGGTTACTTTGGCGGCTGGAGTGCCTCGCCAAGCGGGTCGGTCACGTTTCAGAGCGCGACTGCACCGACAACAGCCGTCGTCTTCAATAACGCAGGCGCGACCATCACTGCAAACTACATTTACTCTGTGGTGGCGACGAATTCGACAATGCAAGCTGGTACATATAACTTCGCAGGCTCTCTCACCGTGAACTCCGGTGTAACTCTCACGATAAACTCGGGGGCGACGCTCAGCTTTCCGGCAGGAGCGAGCCTCGTTGTCAACGGTGTTCTCAACGCAAACGG
>CAZRXH010000079.1:0-2173 GCA_964603995.1 uncultured Bacteroidota bacterium
AGAAGAATTGTAACCGTGAATCTTTTCATAGCGACTCCTTCTCACAAAGATTGATTTGACGGCCCTGTCGGGTTTGACCTCGGCAGATTGCCGTAAATGACCTGCTATTCTCTCAGCAGAACTATTCTTGTGTATCCTCTCGGTGAAAACGCAGGTGAAGTTTCAAGCGTGTCCGCATGTGCGAGGAAGAACAAATACGGATTGTCCAGAAGAGTCCCGGTGTTGTGGAAGTATATGGTGTCGGTACCCAGCGTATAGGTTCCGATGAAAGCAGTATCGACTTGCGGATAGATTGCTCCGGTATTAGGCGGTATTCGCAAATGCCCCGTCATTTTATTTCCACTTGTCAGGCTGACCGACAGCATACCGCCCTCTGCCAATATATCTATCCCGTTATCGAGTTCTCCGGGTACTACAAAAATGACTGCCTTGTAAGACCCGATAAGTTCGTCCGGCTGGGTAACGGTCGAACCTCCACATGCTCCCAGGAGCAACCCAAGAAAAATTAGTCCGGTGCTCAGCCTGACCGGTCGCCTTTTCAGTTCCCGCCGTTTCATGGATAGACACCTCCTTTCTTTTCACCGTGAACGCCTGAGCACACCCGCCGGTACCGGCCACCATCTGGACCGAGAATATCTCCACTATTCTCTCCAATGAGGTGATTACCGCTCTCCATTAGCTTCCGACTCCTCTTTCCCACAAATCGCAGAAATTCACCGCGAAACGCCGACGGGATCAAGTTACCGACCTCAACCACACTGCACAATCAGTGAATCACCTGATTTTTCATTTTGACACTGAAACTGCAAATACGAGGTCACCAGAAGAAATTGGGTGGAAAAGGCTCGGACTGGAGGCTTAATATTTTCGCGACGGCCTCAGCCTTGTCCTTAGCCCCAAGTTTTCTGTAAGCACTCGCAAGATATGTGTCTATGGTATGAACGCTGAGATTGAGATTGCGAGCTATCTTTTTCCGCGTCACCCCTCCCGGAAGGAATCCCAGCATTCTCAGTTCCATCGTCGTAAGTCCGTACTTCTCCGGCAGAATCCCTTCCAATTCATCGAATCGTGAATTCATACAGCCTCCCTTCTCAGCCAATGCGAGATGCCTTTTCCCAAGAAAACGCGAAGGCCTCTACATTCGATCTATGCCCAGTATGGAACCAGAGAACTAACTCTGTGAATAGTCCAAACTAAACGTGCTCGAGCTGCTATCCTTGCAACACCCATTCCCTGATTCTCGCAAGACCGGCATAACACGAGTATTTAGCAGATTCGCTTCTCACTGTCAATACCCCGGCTGAAAATGAGATTGAGTGGCGGAGCTAGAACCTTGTTGAGACCACCAGCGAATAATTTCTCAGCGGTGCCATGTTGCCGATCATCTCGACGTAGTAGTAGTTGAAAAGGTTGTTCACAATGATACTCGCGTCGAGCGGGAAGCCGATGGAAGCTAGATCAACACCCGCGCGAATATCCGTGACGTATGCGGGGACACGTTGGTTTCCATCGGTTACTATACCAAGGCTGACGAGCTCGCGGTCGTAGTTCTCGAATTTGCTGATATACCTGAAGTCAACCGATGCCCGGTAGATCGATTTCTGAAAATCAGCTGAGACATAAAACAATTCCCGCGACCTGTATTTCAGCACTTCGTGGGTGGTCAGATTTTGCGGATAGACGTACGTGTAACTCGCTTTCAATGTCAGGAGATCAGTGCCCAGATCGCTCGAAGCATCTATCTCGTACCCCTGCACCCGCGCGCGAGTCACGTTCTGAAATGTTATCTGCCCGGAGCTCGTGAACTCCGGTTCGATCATGTCCCAATAATCGCTCTGGAAAACCGCAGCGTCGATGAGACCGAAGTATGAAACCGGGACTCTTCCTCCGATCTCTTCGGATATGCTGCTCTCTGGAAGCAAACCCGGATTAGGGACAATCGCAATTCCGCCTGACTGGATCGATGCGTAAGTCTCACTTATGCTGGGGGCGCGGAACCCTGTACCTGCCGAAGCCCTGAGCGAAGCCCCATTGCCAAGGTCGTAGACGAGCGCGAGCTTTGGATTGAATTGATTGAACGCTGATTTGCCTTCGATCCTTTCGTAGTCATACCTTCCTCCTACAGTTGCGTGGAGACGGCCGAATCTCCTCTCTCCCTGGAAATAGAGAGCGC
>CAZRXH010000079.1:2273-14966 GCA_964603995.1 uncultured Bacteroidota bacterium
GGTTTCATTCTTGCTTATGTTCCCGGCGGTCTTTACGAAGAGATTCAGCCGCCTGAAGGAATCGTTTTGTATGTAACCATCGTTCTTCTTGAAACTCAAAGACGCCGTTACGCCGAAGTCACTGATACCGATCGGCTGCGAGTGATCGATCGTTACACCCTGGAAAAACCGTTCCTTCCCCGACCACTGCCATTGACTGTAAGTGGGCTGTTGATAGAAACCGCCGTACATCCTGAGGCCCGTTGAACTGACGTCGACATTGTTCTTTGTTATGACATCTATGACGCCGCCGAGGGCGCTCGAACCGTACAGAGCCGAGCCCGCTCCTTTCACGACCTCCACATGGTCGATCTCCGAAACAGGTATTGATTCCCAGATCGCCTGGCCGGTGTCGCCAGTCAGAAGAGGTATCCCGTCGATCAGGAGCATTACACGGCTGCCTACACCACGTGCGTAACCACTCGACCCGCGGATGTTCACCTGGTCCTTAATGAAGTTCACTCCGGAGACGTAGCCCAGCGCATCCTCGAGTGATATTGCATTCCTCCTCTTGATCGAGGCGGAACTGACCAGGCTCACGCTGACCGGGACTTCGGTCAACAACTGCCTTCGCTTGCTTGCAGTGACGACAACCTGATTCGTCTGAATCGGAGAAGGGTGGAGAAACACATCTATGTTCCTGCTTACGCTTTGTCCAACGGAGACGGAGTCGGCAAAGCTTCTGTAGCCGACCATGGAAATTGTGATTCTGTACGAACCGGTGTGTATCCTTTCAAAAGAGAAGCGTCCCTCGGTGTCTGAAAGCACACCGGTCTTAACAGGCTTCGCAAGACTGCTGGATTGCAGCATGACCGTCGCGCCGACGATCGCGCTCGAGTCCTCGGCCGAACGCACGACTCCCGCCACTCTCGCCTGAGAGTAGCTAGTGCCGTGCAGCAGGAAAAGCGAGGCCGAGAAAAGGAGTAGGCGGTGTGTTTTGAAAATCGACTTCAATGTCAATCCCATTTAAGAATGAACCTTGCTGGACAACAACGGAACGTGGGGATCCTGCTCCGTGTGAGTAGCCGTATGCTCCCACCACTTTCCAATCCGAGAAAACGTTAGTACCATATCGCATCGCCACTACTACGTACTGGAAAGTGCTCGCCGAATCGAGTGTGAAATCATAAGACAGCGAATCTACGAACTTGGGCAATCCGCCCGTGGTGCTGGTCGGTGGATAGACGATTGCGTTGCCGGACGAGACTTCGAGAAGGATATTCTGCGGTGGGTAATCACGAAATGCAACAACGCGAAGATCATATACACTATCCTGTGGCGGATGCGGCCACGAAGACACAAAGCGAACCGTCCCGCCGAAACCGGTTATGGCAGACGATGACGCCTGCGTTGGTGAGAGCCCGCGATTGCAGCCGGAGAGGACAAGCCCTAAGCAGATCAAACACAGAGGCACAAGAGACCCAGACAAAGGATCCCGCTCTCTCTGCGTGTCGGCATCTTTTTTGGTATAATTCACGTTCACTTTTTGATCTCGAAAAGTGTCCATGGATAAGCAATCATGTCGTGAAGAAATCTTCCTTCCCATTTATACCCAGGGTGTTTTCTGAAAAAACTCGACGCAATGAAGTTCTCACCACAGGGATGGCCCATCCGCGCCCAGAACTCCATCTTGTTGGCAAGCGCCGTAGTCGTGACTTTTCCCTGCACGGCGCCGGCTGGATTGAAAGGTGACCACCTCCATTGCGGCACTCCTCGTGGATCCTCATCGTTGTGCCCGCAGAGAACATACGCGTCAGCCCCTTCTTTGCCGCGCACCTGGTCATAGTGATCGCCGAGAAATCTCTCTGCAAGGTCAACGTCGATCTTTCCTCTATACTGTTGCATCAACTTCTCCCAGCGAAGCTTCCGGTCGTTCATTGAGCTGTATTTGTCGTCCTGGTTGAAACCCGTTTCTTCCCTGATGAGCTTCTCATCGCTCGGGAAATTTGAGCCGACGAAGTAGCCGTCTTTCGTCCGCCAGACCTTGTAGTTCTTCAGTCCAAGTTCGAGTCTGGCTATCTCGTTGGTCTTCGTGTCCCCGACCAGCCAATCGTTGGCATATCCACCGTTATTTCCTTTCTTCATGATGCGCACAAAGTCATCGATGCTGTTGGCATATTGTTCGGCTTCTCTTGCTCGCACGAATTCCGGCACACCGTTCACATCGAATCCTCGAAATTGCGTTATCGTCGTCTCCGTGATAAGTATTCCGGCGCTATTTTCCGCGAAGTCGTCACCGCTGTCAATGAACCCGGGGAACGCGTCCATCAATATCCTGTTTCCCTTTTCGGGGACGATGTCCTCGACGATGTTCCATCTCTCGCCGACGATGTAGTCGGTCCAGCAATTGTGGGCCATTACAATCTTACCGTCGGATGTGTAGCTTCCTGTCGCAATGAATGCGCTGCAGTTGCCGGGCGCGTCGTTCTCCCCTTTTCCCTCTCTCAGTTGTCTCCGGAGTTGAGGCAAATAATAGTATGCAATCTCCATCCATCCATTCAGCGCGGTAATGTCCATCGCGTCGTATTTCATCCCCCGTGCTCGAAGTCCTTCCGCGATCCCTTCGATCTCATGCCGATATTCTTCAGGGAGCTTCGGCCAGAACATTCGCTTTGCGGCGCTTCTGTAGAAACTCCAGTCCTTGTGTGTCGTTCGGCCCAAATAAAACTTCAGCATCCTGATGCCGTCGTCGATCTCAGGCGCCAGGAGATATCCGTCCTGGTAGCCTATCTCGTCTGGAGTCCCCACAAGATGGATGTAAATCCAGCCGGCCTTGTCGACACGATACGAATGAGCGAGTCTGGGATCAGGTTTGGCACAAACAGCGCTCGTCGCCAACAGGACTGCAATTAGAACTCGTCCGGCTTTCAATTCCTCCTCATCGCATAATTTCTCTTGCCAACCTTGTGAATGTGGGCTGAGGAGATCAGCAGATAGGGATTCGACGACTCACGATTTGTTCCGTGTCCGAAACTGCGCAAGTCTATCATCCAGCGGTCAGTTGCCCTTCTTGGGCGGATTCCTGAATACATTGTCAGGGACAGCCCATGCATTTGGGAAACCGTGGCCGGTTATGTAAGCGACGGCCTGGTTCGCTTCGTACCTGGCACGGAAATCTCCGACACGTACTTTGTAGTAAGGCGAATCATAGACGATGTAAACGTTGTAACCCGACAGAAGCGAATCGGCGTTTGCCTTCGCGCCAATCGCCTCAGAGAGATTCTGAGTCGACATCAGCTGGACGCGGAACCCTGGAACGGTGTCGTAGCTTGCATTGCTTGTAAGGATCTCCAGCGTGTCCTTCTTTGCCGACAGAGTGTCTTCCCCGTTTCCGGTAGTATCCTGGGCGACCCCGAGTGTGTCGTTCTTGTCCGCCGAGGAATCCCGAGTAATTGTCACGGATATTCCGGCCGATGAAGCTGACGGCTTGACAGTAGTATCTGTCGCTGCTGTCTGCCCAAAGGCTGCCTGCGAGGAAAAGATGATCACAGAGAGCAGGAAACATAGAAGCCATTCAATGCCTGAAAATGATCCGAGTCTCTCCAGGACCGATTCTGAATGACTATGTCTGGTTGGTTTCACTGTCCAAAAGTTAGGTGCGACAAGTTTGGAAAACAAGAGGGCTTGACCTGTATCGACGAGCAAGATCAGGTATCCGTCACGACCGGGGGTCTGGTCAGATTTTCCGGGTATCAAAAAAAGGAAGGCGGACGTCCCGACTATTGTCGGATCCGCCCGCCCTCTGGTAGAAGGGTCGATAGGGACGACCTTACTTCAACAATAACATCTTCTTTACGGCTGTGAAGCTCGGGGTAGAAAGCCGGTAGAAGTACACTCCTGTCGGCAGGATTTCACCGTTCTGGTTCCTTGCATTCCATAAGACCACATGTGAGCCGGCACTCATGTTCCCGTCAACAACGGTGGCGATCTGCTGACCTAGTATGTTGAAGATCGTGACCGTTACATGCATCGATTGCGGGATACTGAATGCAATCTGAGTCGTCGGGTTGAACGGGTTCGGATAATTCTGTTCAAGCGTGTAGTTGACCGGTTGGACCGTATTCTGGTGCACCGCCGTCTGTACGTCCGGAGTGACGGTCAGATTGGAGGTGGACGGGACAGGATTCCCGCTTGCATCATAGGTCGGCGATGCAGTCTGAGTGGTAGTGGAAGTGAATCCGACTACGTCTGTGGAGACGGTGTAAGTCCCGGGAGCTATTCCGGAGATCGTGTATGCGCCGTTGCTGCCGCTGATACCGTACCCGACGAGGTTCCCGCTAGCATCGAACGCATAAACCATTGCGCCGCTGACTCCGGCTGACGTAGAGCCTGAACTAATCGTACCATTGATGGATGTGTAGCCCGCGACCGACGAGGGAGTCGGCATTACATAGATATCCACGCCGCTGGTCGTGTTGCCGTCTACCGGTACTGCCGAGGCGTCTTTCCATCTTACTGTCGGCCCGGTCAGACTGTAGAACGAAGGCGCATAGCTGCCGAGCGGCACCGCAAGAATCTTGTAATATCCCGGAGGAAGGCTCGCGAGCGTATAGGCTCCAGTACTGTCGGCATCTGCAAAATACGCTCCCGCCACGTGCATCTTCAGCGTGTCGCGGTAATCCCACACGTCGCGGAATGCTATGATTCTCGCCGCAACACCGGCACCGGTAGTCGAATCCATGACCGTCCCGCTGATCTGACCGAGTGCAATTGACGGAATCAGTGGAAGTTCAAAATTGATGTTAGCTGTGTCGCTGTTTACTGCAATGATATCGGCCGATAGAAAATTAGATTCATTGTCATAGAAAACCCTGTGATAACCGGACGCGTTCGCAAAGGCGACATAGAAACCCTGCGGCAGTGTATCGGAATAAACACCGTTGCTGTCGGTATACGTCTTGAAGACGAAAGGTGAATTCCCGTCCAGACTGAACTCGCGGGTCTCATTCTGATCCTGGTACATATTCTGGAAGACGTCTCGGTAGTTGTCGCCCGTCTGCCATTCTTCCTGATCGTCCTTTGCGGAATTATACACGAAACCTGCCCTGGCAAAAACGACGAGCGCTCCCTTTATGGCGGTCCGGTTAGTATCCGTGACTGCACCTGTAACCGTGAAGTTGGGAAGAGTGACGAAGCGATTCTGCAGCTTGAAGTCTGCGGTCTGTGTCGTGGTGTCGCTGACCACGACCGGCCGTGCACTGTCGATGCTGTAAACGCCGTTGTACCACTGCGAGAGGTAATTAGGATTGGCTGGAATCGCCCGAACCAGGTACTTCCCCGCATCGACGCCACGAATTGCGTAATTGCCGCCTGAGTCTGTAACCGCGTGATAATCGAAGTGGAAGTCCATGTCTCTCTGGTAGAGTCTCACGACTACATTGGGAATTGGATTCCCTTGCATGTCGGTCACCGTTCCCGCGATTGTCCCGTTGAGTCCGGCGACTCTGATCTGGAATTCCTGTCTTGCATTCCCACCGTTACTGGAATTCACGATCACGTTAACATCGTACCACCCTTTAGCCTGCGGAATCCAGGATATCAGCCCGTTGGCGTCTATCGTCATCAGCGGCGGATGATCTTCGCCAAGCTTGTAGGTGAATACAGACGTGCTGTCCGAAGAGACCACCTGGACCTGATAGCTATACAGCGAGTCGACAGCTCCGCTCAACGGTGGCGTGGACGTTATGGTGACATGATCATGGTTGAAGTTATTGGCATTAACAAAAACTTTGGCGAAATTGCTCACCCTCACCTGACCGGAGCCATTAAATGCCTTCACCTGATAAACAAAGATAGTGTTGGCCGACAGCATCGTGGTGTCCTGATACTTAGAAGCTGTGGTTGAGTCTATCTGGATATATGCAATATTCAAACTCGTATCGGTGATACCCATTTCACCGCGGTACACAAGGTAATATGAAGCCGAAAAGCCGTCCGGCTTTTCCCAGGAGAGAGAAACATTTCCATCGTCGAGGGAAGCTTCGAGAGAGAGTCCCCCACCCATCATCTGCGCAGAGGCGGATGTGAAAGTCAGGATCAGCCCTGCCACGACGAGGAAAGAAAGGGTATATGCTTTTCTGATCATAAAATCCTCCAGTTTTTACCATAATATCATCAACACCTGTGCCGAAGCCCTCCTGGCCGTTTGCTCGCCGAATGTGCGGGTTCTTCAAGCAATATCGGAAGAGGACATGCAAAAATTGCATCACACCTGCACATTGTGCGGAACAACGAATGGACTTGACGGGGTCTGAAGATTTGCAGAGAATTTAGAAGCTGAGGTGGAAGCCGATGCTCGCTGATCCGGTGGACGGTGAGTATTCCAAGCCGAAGTGAGGTGGGAGGTTCAGAAATGCATCGAGCTCGGAGTACAAATAGACCAGCACGAATGCCGAGATGGAATAAATCTCTGTTTTGTAGTAGAAGTTATAAGTACTATATCGGCTTTCCGCAAGAGACGGAGTGGCAGCATCCAGGTACTTCGCTCTGGCATTCTGACGAAGAATGGCTGATGTTATCGCGGAAGCGGCGGTGGAGGCTCCAGCAGCCAGCAACACATACCCCTTTGTATTCCTTCCACTGTGGAGTTGTTCCCAGCCGGGAAAAAGGATCGCTCTGAAACTCGGGCCGTGTGAAGAGGCAACAGTCCCTATGGGCCGGATGCCGCTCATGGATCGCTCTCTGGCCAGGTTCGCGTGATATTGCTGCTTTGCTGTCTCGAAAACGCTCAGGATCTTCGGCGAGGTCAGGACGGGATCCAGCGTCAGACTGGAATCAAATCGCAGCGCATTCAGAAAATGTTCGACTGCCGACTCGTTTTTGCCTTGAGCCACGAGAGCGAATGCGAGGTACTTCTCAAGTTGTACTCTGGCTGAATCGCTGACCTTCTTATCCTCCAGAACGCGCCGGGCTTGCAACTCAGCAGCGATATAGGAACCGCTGTCGAAGAGGCCTTTTATTCCTGCCAGGGTCGAATCTGATTTGGCGGAGATTTGTGCGAAGGAGGTCGCTGAAAAGACCGTCAGAAAGGCGGCGATCAACCATGCAGCGAGATTGATTTTTGTCAAGTCAGATCTCGGAATGTTGCGTCTATTTCTTATCGGCAGGATGTGACAAACACCGCAGAAAGCTGCAGACTCTCGCGGCCTCATGGACACACTTCGGCGGGACACCTCGGCGCCATTCGTCATTATTTTATCAAGACCATTTTCCTGTGCAAGCTTCCATTTTCAGTCTGCAATCTGTAAATATAAGTCCCACTCGCAAGATTCGCACCATCGAACGGGACAACATAGCTTCCGGCACGCATGTATCCACTAACCAACGCCTTAATCTTCTGGCCAAGCATATTATAAACATCGAGGCTGACATTGCTCCCCGGAGAAGGGATATCGAACCTTATGTTCGTAGTTGGATTGAACGGGTTCGGATAATTCTGCTCAAGTTTGAACCCTGTGGGAATGGGATCGGGAGTCTGATTTACCGAGGTAACGTCATCAAGGGTATTTACTGTTGGGACAGCGTATTGTCCGCTCCTAAAGTCCGACGAAAAGCCGCCGAACAGATATATCTCTCCGGTCTCTCCGGCAGCAGCGACAAAACCGATCCTCGGCGAATCAAGATTCTGGTTAAGCACTGTGTCCCGCTCGGCTCCCTCTGTACCAAGATCCAACAACTCGATATCCGAAACTGCTCTCCCCGTTCCTCCCGAACCTGAAATCACATAGACCGATTCTCCATTCTCCACAGCCCCGAACAACATTCTGGGTGCATTCAATTGGATCCTTACCTGAACAGGACCGACCAATGGCACATATCTCTCTATGAAACTAATCAGGCCCAAACTTCCTCCGTTTCCCCCAAATATATAAATGGAGTTTCCTACTCTAAAGACTTTGTGATACGCCCTTCCAAAAATCATCGGATACGTGATCGACCAACTTTCATTCTTAACCGAATACTCTTCTACCTCTCTGTAGGGCTGTCCCATCATTCCGCCTCCACCGAATACAAAGATATTATCACCGAAGGCAGTCGCCGCTGCTCCCTTTCGAGCGAGCTTCATAGGGACAGTGTAGTGCCAACTGTTGGTCGAGGGATCATAGACTTCAACCGTGCTGAGCACATTCCCCATGCTATCGGCACCGCCCATGACGTAGATAGAGTCATTCAGTGCGACCGCACAGGCAAAGACTCTCGGCGTCTGCAAGGGCGCAACGTTGGTTCTCCATGTCATTGTCTTGAAATCGAAAGCCTGAACGGTAGAAGTGCCTCGAAGGTTTTCGATGTTCCTGCCCTGCAAACTCTGCGCACCCCCGATGAAATAGATCGTGTTTCCAATCCTCGCCGAGCACATCCCGATCCTGGGATACGGCATATCCGGTATGTCGCTATCTTTAGCAAAGGCGGGACCTTGTAAGATTCCCACTATGCACAACGTCGCCACGAGTATTCTCGGACCACATTTATACATTGACCAAACCATCTTCAATCGGTATATATTCCACAATCATTGTGCCGTTAGTTGCTCTCCTTTGTGAGGAAATTGAAATTCAATCTCAGAGTGTCGCCCGGACTCACCGTCAGAGTCTCAACTATGTCCTGAAAATTCGGATTGTGAATCCGTATGCGTCGGGTGCCGGCCGAGACAACTATCGGCTGAACTGATGGCGTCGTCTCGCGAAACTGATCGTCGACATAGACATCTCCCCATGGCTCGACGCTGACGAGGAGATAAGCGGAATTCACCAAGAAATTCGCCTCGACATTCGATAGCAAGTTCCTCTGCACCCTGATCCGTCTCACGATAGGGACAAAATTGGGATTGTTAAATGTCACTGTGTGCTCTCCGATTGGTACCTTCATAGCTCCGGAGATCGGGGTAGTACCAGCGTACTCGCTATCGATGAAAATCTTCGCCCACGGGTTGCAGTGAACAGATATATACCCTGAATCGATTTCGGCTGAGGTGAGTGCGACAGTCCGCTTCGTCGTCCTGGCAATATCGTCAGACCCGCCATCTGCAGCGGGTTTCTGGTCAGGTGACAGAGTCTCCTGTCTCTTGCTGGTGCCATCCTTCCTGGGCATCGGCGGCACCTCTAATGAGCTCACGTCCTTAGCTCCTGCAGTGTCCTGCATCTTCATCGCAGCAGTTGAGTCTGCGGCGACCTCCGCGACCCTGGTGAAGAAGTGTGTAAAAACAAACAACAGGCCGACCGCAGCGATCAAGACCACAGCTGTGCCACCCACGAGCAGGCCGTAACTGTACTTCTTCGGATGGCTCGCCGGTGATTTCGGTTTTATTATCTCTTCGTCTCCCGTCGCCTCAAGAAATTCAAGCGCCTCCCTCGCAGATGCAAACCGACCATGTCTGTCCGGTGCGAGCATCCGTTTCATGAACTCGAAGACATGCGCAGAACAATTGGGTGCAAAATAATCGATCGAACTGATATGGAACGATTGGATCTTGTTAATGCATTCAGTGTAAGTCTTTCCCATGAGGATTCTATCGCCAGTCAATACCTCGATGAGCGTAACGCCGAGCGAGAACAAGTCTGTCCTCTGGTCGACAGCCTCTCCTCTTGCCTGTTCGGGTGACATGTAGGCAGGTGTGCCGACAAGACTTCCCTCCGCCGTAAGAGACGGTGAGTCCGATACAGTGGCCAGTCCGAAGTCGGTAACTTTGATCGTGCCGTTCTCTGAAATGAGTATGTTGCTCGGCTTGATATCGCGGTGAGTTACTCCTCTATCGTGCGCATAGGAAAGCGCTCTCAACACAGAGGTGGCGACTCTCAGGAGCAGTTCTTCGGAATGATTGTTCTTGTCTTCCAGGAGTTCTTCAAGAGATTTTCCATCGACATATTCCATGACTATCGCCGGGGCACCGTCGACCTCAGTCAGATCGTGGACCTGAACGATATTCTCAGACCTGAGAATCGCACAGGCCTTCGCTTCCCGTGAGAAGCGGGCAACGAGATCCTTGTCCCGCAACAAGTGTCTGTGCAGGACCTTGAGCAGGACGATTCTGTCCAGCACATTTTGGTGCGCTTTGTATACGCTCGTAGTCGGGCTCTGGCTGATCAGTTCCAGAATGGTGAAATTATTTTGAGTCACCGCCCCATTCCTTCAAGCGGTATTGGAGCCACCGCAGCGAGACACCGAGTTTTTCTGCAGTGTGCGTTCGATTTCCGCCGGTCTCGCGGAGTGTCTTCTCCACAAGTTTCCGTTCAAACTCTTCAAGCGTCAGCCCGGTTTGAACCAGCTCCTCTTCAGAGTACTGCTCCAGTTTAAGATCCTCTTCGACAAGTTCTTCCCCGCGAGAGAGAACTACCGCCCGTTCAATAATATTCTGCAACTCACGGACGTTGCCGTACCACGGATGCCTCAGCAGTCTGGCCATGGTTCCGGAAGATATCTTCTTCACATTTCGACCGTGAGTCTCGCACGCCCTTTTCAGGAAAAAATCCGCCAGGAGAGCTATGTCGTCAGTTCTGTCCCGGAGCGCTGGGAGATGGATTTCCACGATGTTGAGTCTGAAATATAAATCTTCCCTGAATTTCGCATCCTTGATTTCATCGTGAAGGTTCTTGTTTGTGGCGGAAATGATCCTGACGTCGACCTTCTTGCTCTCCATATCTCCGAGCCTTCTTATTTCCTTCTCCTGCAGGACTCTGAGCAATTTTGCCTGCAGCGAGAAAGAGAGATCGCCGACCTCGTCGAGGAAGAGAGTTCCACCGCCCGCATATTCTATGAGTCCCTTCTTGTCTGCACTAGCACCGGTGAAGGCCCCCTTCCTGTAGCCGAAGAGCTCGCTTTCCAGAAGCTGTTCGGGAATCGCGGAGCAATTGATGGCCATGAAAGGGTTTTCCCTTCGCTTGCCCTGACCGTGGATCGCGCGGGCGATCAGTTCTTTACCGGTACCGCTTTCGCCGGTTATCAGGACGGACACGTCTGTGTCGACAACACGCTGGACCAGGTCGAGCACAGCTTTCCAGGGTTTGCTCTTCCCTATTATTCCCGGAAAGAGGTTGGTACTGCTGACCTCGCTCTTCAGCCGGGCGTTTTCTGTCTCAAGCCTGTCATAACGTTGGGCATTCTCGACCGCCACAGCTGCCAAATTTCCGAAGACCGCAAGGAACTTCAGAGTCTCATTGTTGAACTTGCCGCGAGATTTGGTGCTATCCAGATAGATAGCGCCAATCGTCTTTTCCTGAAGGCGGAGCGGAACGCAGATTATGGAAAGGATCTGCTGGGCAACTATGCTCCTCGAAGCCTCGAATCTTTCGTCCGATAGCGCGTCGAAAGTAAGCACCGGCTCTCCGGTCTTGAGAACGTTGTTTATGACGGACGAAGACGCTGCTGATTCATCGGCTTCCTTCGGACTGCTGAAATTTCTTGAAACGACAACGCGGAAGCCCCGCTGACCGGATTCATCGACCAATACGATGTATCCCCTCTCGGCATCAAGGTGAGCCATCGCCGTTGCGAGCACCTCTTCAAGCAACTCCTCCTCGTCAAGAATGGAATTTATTCTCTGGGCAATTTCATAGAGGACTGTGAAACTATCTCTTTGCTGTTCGGGCATTGGTTCCTTTCTATGGTACCAAAAATGATGCTTCTGTCGAGCGGGCACTATTGCCGTAGTCATCGACCATTCCTATGGTCCAGAAATACTGACCTGCGACAAGAGAATCGGGATAACGATACGACAAGCTGTCAAAAGGAAGGCTTATAGAAGGACCCATCTGAGTCGGAGTCCCTGCGTTTATCTGGTACACTTGTAGGAAGTACGTGTAGCCGTAGGAAACCGGAGGAGGATTCCATTCGAACGTCGGGTATGCAGATGTTGTGTCGAGGTTCTTAGGAGAACTCGGGACCGGTTCCGACTCAACTATCCTCGAGACGTAGAAAGCATCAGTACTCGCAGTTGCATTCTCTCTATCGGTCGCAGAGATGAAGAACTGCTTTCCGACAAGCCACTGCAAGTCCTGGCCGGGAAGTTGCGATGCGTTTATGATAACTCCATAACTACCGGTACTCCCCGAGTAGTTCATCTTGAACGAGAGTGAGTCCACCTGCACGCGGACGGTCGAATCCACTAGATCGCCCATGCCGTCTGGGTCGGTCACATTTGCAGAGACGGAGGCAGAATAGACAGGCCCCGGCCACCACTGGTCAATTTTCGTAGTTACGACCTTTGCATCCGCGATTTGGGGAAGAGCATCAATGTGTAATAACGTGTCGATGTTGCCCCCGACAGGAAGGTTCAAGTACACTGTGTCGGCGAGAAACGCCGGCTTTGCAACGACAAGCGTGATACTGCCGGAGGGAGCGTCCGGGAAGTCAAAGCTCCCGTCTGCTCCGGTCAGCTGAGAAGAGCCATTCTGCTCGATCGTCACGAGTACGTTCGGTACTCCACCGTAAGGGAGACTAATGGTGAGAACCCTGCCGGTCAGCCCGCCACTGTTCTTGTAGTTGGGAGACATGGGATCCAGCGGGTTGTCGTGCGGTGCGTCAGGAGCGCACCCCACGTAAGTCAATGCCAGGCCACACAGTATCAAAACAACACCTATCGGACTCCTCATTCGCTCCTACTCTATCGTGACATTTTATCAACGACACGACGCAAAATCAAGAGTCCCCATGAATCCTGCG
>CAZRXH010000080.1:0-6959 GCA_964603995.1 uncultured Bacteroidota bacterium
GGAGAACTTGACAATCGCTCGCACGAGGGTTACATTTTCAACGAGGCAGCAAAAAGGCATGCGGGCTTGGCCCTCAAGTTCTCTAAGCTCCTTTTTTCTTCATACACAACGCTCCGTTCGCACGCACCTCGTCATTCCTCGCCCGCGTAATGTCACCTCAGCTTATGTGATGCAAGTTTCGCGGCAACGATGTAGTCATGTGGAACGAAATGCGTCATGCTATTTCGGGAACATACATACGCTGATCATGGTTTGCTGAAATGCCTGCCGTCAGGCGATTCCATTCGGTGCACTGGCGGCGGACGGGAGGTATCGTCCAGAGCCATTCCTGCCGTCCGAAGTGGAGCATAACAAATGAAGACTCTTGCTGTCCCAGGATTCATTAATGAGGTCCGGAAGTACGGCACATTCGACGCGAATGCATGCCTCAACTGTGGGAGTTGCACGGTCGTCTGTAACCTCTCGAACGGTCAGGCTTCGTTCCCCCGGAGGCCGCTGCAGCTGGCTCTGCTGGGACTGAAGGAACCCCTGCTGGAGAGCCTCGAACCGTGGCTTTGCTACGATTGCGGCGACTGTTCAACAGCCTGCCCGCGACAGGCGGAGCCCGGTGAGTCAATGATGACTCTTCGACGGTATCTTGGCGCTGCATATGATGTGACGCGCATATCGTCGAAGATCCTGACGTCAAAGGGAGTGGAGATCTCCGCCCTTCTCTTCTCGATGATACTCGTGTTCGGTCTGGTAGTCCTTTATCACCTATACTACGCGCAGCTGGCAATCGCGGATTTCGTGTCTACCTCCATGGGAATGGAGCACATGTTCGATACCATAATTTATTTTACATATGCGATTTTTATCATTCCCGTACTAATCTTAGCCGGCAAGGCGGTCCGGATGTACCGGTTTACCATGCGGGGCGCGGAGACCAAAGTGCCGCTTCGGCTGTACTTCGTGGAGGCAAAAGTATTTTTGATGCACTTACTGTCTCAGAAAAAAATGAGGGAATGTGAGGAGCCGGCGCATAAGAGGAGGTGGGCAAAGCATTTGTCGATTGGATTTGCGTTTGCCCTGAAGAGTTTTATCGTACTCTTTTTACTTAAGTGGTTCCAGACCGACAGTATCTATCCACTTTATAATCCTCAGCGATGGGTGGGATATATCATCGCAGCAATCCTGATCGTCTTTCCGTTTGAAATAATTATCAGCCGCGTCCGCAGGCGTGAAAGAATGCACAAGTTTTCGGAGTTCAGCGACCTTGTTCTCCCGTCTATGCTTCTTCTTGCCGCTGTCAGCGGGATACTGGTTCATATTTTCCGGTACCTTGAATTTTCGCTGACGTGCCATTATGCATATGCATTTCATGTCGCGATTGCAACCTCCCTGGTTATCATCGAGCTACCCTTCGGCAAATTGTCTCATGTTATGTTTCGCCCTCTTGCGTTGTACTTCCAGGCTGTGAAGGAGAGGGCGCTGGTGGAGGCGGGAGCATTGGTAAAGGGGAAACCAGATGAGGAGATGATCGTCAAAGGAGCACATCCAGTATGAATGCAAACTCGGACAATGAACGTGTGGGCGCGGCACTCATCGTTGGCGCCGGCATTGGCGGTATGCAGGCGGCTCTTGACCTCGCGGAGTCCGGCATTAAAGTGTATCTTGCAGATACCAAATCCTCAATCGGCGGAGTCATGTCGCAGCTGGACAAGACCTTCCCGACCAACGATTGCGCAATGTGCACGATCGCGCCGCGTCTGGTCTCGATCGGCAGGCACAAAGATATAGAGATACTCACACTTTCGGAGGTCGAGAGAGTAGAAGGTGAAGCCGGGAATTTTAAGGTCACACTTAATCGGAAAGCCAGATATGTCGACGAAAGCAAATGCACGGGATGCGGGGCATGCGTTGTCAATTGTCCCACGAGGAACATCGTCCAACCGGTAGAGCGCCAGACGGTGGAACTCGCTCCGGAGTTCAAGCCGAAAGTAATGGAAGTCGTCGAAAAGCACAGGAAGAGAGACGGCCCCTTGATGCCTATCCTTCAGGAGATCAATGCTGCTTACAATTATCTCCCCGAGAACGCCCTCCGCTATGTCTCGCAAGAGACAGGTTACTCGATGACCCACATCCTGAGGGTGGTGACTTTCTATAGCGCTTTCAGCGTGGTCCCCAGAGGAAAGTACATCATCAATGTCTGCCTGGGAACAACGTGTTATGTGCGAGGCAGTGAGAGGCTGATGGAAAAATTCAGTGAGGTTTTGGAGTTGAAACCCGACGAAACAAGCCAGGATATGGTCTTCACATTGAAGAGCGTCAGGTGTATCGGCTGCTGTGGATTGGCTCCCGCAGTCATGGTAGGGGATGATGTGTATGGAAAGTTGTCAGCCAAACGGGTACCGGAAATCATTCATAAGTATAAATAACGGGAGAACCATGTCGAAACTCACGATTGACGAACTGAGGAAAAGAAGAGAGGAGGTGCGCAAGCACATCTACTTGAGAGAAGGCGAATTCAGAGGGAAAGTGATCGTACACATGGGCACATGCGGGATTGCCGCTGGTGCGAGAGGGATCGTGTCGGCATTGCTCGAAGAGCTGGAAAAAGGAGGGCTAAAAGACATCGAGGTGACGACTTCCGGCTGCGCAGGGCTGTGTTCTAAGGAGCCGATGGCTACCGTGGAGATGCTGGACACGCCTCCGGTAAAGTACGGCGAGCTGACGCCCGAGAAAACGAGAAGAATCTTCAGGGAGCACATTCTTGGAGGAAATGTCGTGGCCGAGTATGCCATCGGAACAGGTTCGGAGAGAGGGGGATAAGCCGATGGCTGCCGCAAGGTTGGACGTAATGTTGTGTACCGGCACAGGCTGCGTTGCCGGCGGTGCCTTCAGAATAAAGGAGACCCTCGAGAATGAGATAGCGAAACGCGGTCTCCAGAGTGAAGTTAATGTTGTCCCGACCGGCTGTAACGGTTTCTGTGGTCAGGGACCTCTCGTCGTCATCAAACCGGACGGGGTTTTCTATGGCTGGCTTAAACCTGAGAATATTCCATTTCTTGTCGAAGAACATTTCCTGAAGGGGAGACAGGCAAGGAAACTCATGTTTGTCCCGAGGGAGCGGAAGGAGCCGATCCCTCTGCTGGGAGATATCCCCTTCTTCAGGAAACAGATGCTCGTCGTACTCAGAAACAAGGGGATCATCGACGCCGAAAAAATTGATGACTACATCGCCAGGGATGGCTACACTGCGCTGGAAAAAGTTCTGTCATCAATGAGCCCTGAAGATGTAATCGAAGAAATAGCAAAGTCGGGACTCAGAGGAAGGGGAGGCGCGGGCTTCCCGACAGGAGTAAAGTGGAAAGTGTGCAGGGACGAGAAGAAAACTCCGAAGTATCTCATCTGCAATTGTGATGAAGGCGATCCTGGTGCCTACATGGATAGAAGTGTGTTTGAATCAGACCCACACTCTGTAATCGAGGGTCTTGTGATCGCCGCATATGCGATAGGGGCTTCCCATGGATATGTGTATGTGCGGACAGAATATCCGCTGGCTATCAAACGAATGCAGATTGCCATTCAGCAGGCAAGAGAGTACGGTTTGCTCGGAGAGAACATCCTCGGTACCGGTTTTGATTTTGACCTGGAGATCCGGCAGGGCTCCGGGGCCTTCGTGTGCGGTGAGGAGACGTCGCTCATTCACTCGATAGAGGGAAGGAGCCCCGAACCGACACAGAAGCCGCCGTATCCTGCACAAGTCGGGATATGGAGCTGTCCCACGGTCATCAATAACGTGGAAACGCTGGCGACTGTTCCGGTCATCATCAACAGGGGAGCGGTGTGGTTCTCAGGAATAGGGACTCAGACGAGCAAAGGAACGAAGATATTCTCGCTCGTGGGAAAGATCAACAACACCGGGCTCATTGAAGTCCCGATGGGGATAACTCTCCGGGAGATCATTTACGAGATCGGCGACGGCATTCCCGGAAACAGAAGATTCAAGGCTGTCCAGACCGGCGGACCCTCAGGCGGATGCATTCCCGCAGAGCTTATGGATATTCCCATCGATTACGAGAGCCTTGTCCGAGCAGGCTCGATGATGGGCTCCGGCGGCATGATAGTAATGGATGAGGACACCTGCATGGTGGATGTTGCAAAATTCTATGTCCAGTTTACCAATGACGAATCGTGCGGCAAATGCACGACATGCAGAGACGGCAGCCAGGCGTTGCTGGAAGTTCTCACCAGAATAACAGATGGAGAAGGGCAGGAGGGTGACATTGAGTTTCTCGAAGAACTGGGCCTGGCGATCAAAGATGCTTCCATGTGCGGCCTTGGAACTACTCTTCCAAATCCAGTCCTCTCCACGATCAGGTATTTCAGAAATGAATATGAAGAACACATCAGATACAAACGATGTCCGGCAGTGGTCTGCCGGGGAATCATCTCCTCACCGTGTCAATACATGTGTCCGTTACATACGGATGTTCCTGCATATCTGACTCTGACTGCGAAGGGCCAGTTCAAGGAAGCGCTGGACGTGGTCCGGAAGACAAATCCGCTTCCTCTTATATGTGGAAGAGTCTGTATGGCACATTGTGAAACTAAATGCAGATCAAAGGATACGGGTGATGCGTTAGCGATCAGGGGGATCAAAAGATTCCTCACCGACTGGGAGCTTGGTTCAGGTGAATATTCGGAAGCGGCTCCTTTCCCAAGGAAGTATGATGAAAAAGTCGCCATCATAGGATCAGGGCCGGCGGGACTCACCGCAGGATATTACCTCGCTCGAGAAGGATATGATGTCACGATATTTGAAAAATTTCCCGTAGCCGGTGGTATGCTGGCGGTGGCTATTCCTGAGTATAGATTGCCTAAGAAACTTCTTCAGATGGAGATAGATGCTATCAGGCAGGCAGGAGTTAACATAAAGACGAACGCCTCTATAGAAAGCATCGATGCCCTCTTAGAGGAAGGCTATAAGGCTGTGTTGATTGCGGTTGGTGCTCATAAGAATCGCAGGTTAGAGATACCGGGGGAGGACGCGGATGGTGTAATCGACCCAATTACGTTTCTCCGAAAAGTGAATCTGGGGGAAGAAGTTCACTCGCCGGGAAATAGGATGGGGATAATTGGTGGTGGTAATACCGCGATTGATACCGCCAGGACAGCGTTGCGGCTGGGTTCAAAGGAAGTAACGATATTTTACCGAAGAACGCGGGCAGAGATGCCGGCAATCGCAGAAGAGATAGAAGCGGCTATTGAAGAGGGAGTGAGAATAGAGTTCTTAGTCACACCAATGAAGGTCAGCTCAGAAAATGGCAGGCTCAAGAGCGTTGAGTTCATTCGTACGAAGCTTGGTGAACCAGATGCCTCAGGAAGGAAACGCCCGGTCCCGATAGAAGGATCAGAGTTTGTTGTAGACCTTGACGTGTTCCTCCCCGCAGTTTCCCAGGATGCAGAAATTCCGGGCGGATTCGGAGTGGAAATATCAGGAGGCGGCGCTGTGGTTGTTGACAGGACAACTCGGATGACGAGTCGAAAAGGTGTTTTCGCGTGCGGGGATGCTGTGACGCTCCCTACGGATGTCACCAAGGCCATGGCGGAAGCCAGAAAAGTCGCAGAGTTTATCCACAAGTATCTGAGGGGCGAAGCACTGACAAGAGAGTATCAAACGGTGAGACCTTCCGTTGTCGTTGAACCCATCGGTATGGGAGAAGAGGAGACGGGTACTTCCAGACCAGAAATGAACAGGCTACCCCCGGTCCAGCGAAGATTCAAGTTTGAAGAGGTGGATCTCGGCTACACTAAGGAATCCGTCATGAAAGAAGCCAAACGCTGCCTGAGGTGCGATTGGGAGTTGCAGAAATTGAGACAGAGAGAGGCCAATCACGCGAATGAGGCTGTGGAAGGAGCTCTCGTTGTCGAACGCGCTTGAGAATGAGAAAATGAGCCTCGAGAAAATAATGAGGATTCTTGCAGCGGAAGTGCTTACGAAGGGAGAAAGAGATGATGTTGATGTCGTCATGGGGTGCGGCAGTGATCTCATGAGCGATGTCCTGTCGTTCGCGAAACCTGGCGCAATGCTTTTCACCGGACTGACCACCGTACAGGTCGCCTATACGGCGGAGCTGGCCGACATCAAAGTCGTCTGTTTCGTGAGAGGCAAGAGACCTCCGGAGGAAACTGTCAGGCTTGCTGAAAGCAAAGGCATCATCCTTCTGAGGACCGACTTGCCGATGTTTGAGGCATGCGGAAAGGCATACGAGCATGGCCTTCAAGGCTGTTCGGAATATGAAACGCGGTGAGATCTCCGGCATCCTGCAGCTGACAAAGATCCAGGAACTGATTTATGAGCTGAAGGTTATACAGGCGATGAAACAACAGGTCTTCACGGTCTCGACGGAGAATACGATGGAGGATGTGAGGAATATATTGAGAGATAAGCGAATATCCGGATTGCCCGTCGTAGAACGAGGCAAATTGGTCGGAATCGTCAGTATTGAAGATCTCATAAAGTGTCTTCGGGAAGGAAAGATAACCGACAAGGTTAAGGATAAAATGACCAGGAAACTCGTGACGATGTATGCCGATGAACCGCTCACCAGCGCAATAAACAGGTTCAGCATGCATGGCTTCGGACGCTTCCCGGTGGTCGACCGATACACTCAGAAGCTCGTAGGAATCCTGACAAAGGGAGATATCATCAGGTGCTTGCTTTCTAAACTCGAAATTAGTTATCGCGAAGATGAGATCAGCAAATACAGGGCAGGTCATCTTTTCGAAGATATCATATCAGATAGATCGGTTTTGGTGCTGAGATACAACGTCACAGGCTCAGATTTCCAGAAAGCAGGAGAGCAGAGCAGCAAACTGAAGAAAAACCTCCTGCGGTTAGGTATTCCTCCTGAGCAAACACGCCGCATCACTATCGCGTCCTACGAAGCCGAAATGAACATCGTCGTGTTTAC
>CAZRXH010000080.1:7059-8314 GCA_964603995.1 uncultured Bacteroidota bacterium
TGCCTTTCTCCCTGTGCGGAACTGGAGATGTCACCGCGAAATATCGTGGGAGAAGCAATGAGAAAGGGTCTGGAGGTAATAGGCATCTGCGACCACAATTCGGCCGAGAATGTTCCCGCTGTGCAGAAGAACGGCAGGGAATTGGGAATTACAGTTATCGGCGGCATGGAGGTGACGTCGAAGGAAGAAGTGCATATCCTGGCACTGTTCGACATGGAAGACAAGCTGTTATCACTGCAGGGGATTGTGTACGATCAGCTCAACGGAACGAACGATGAGAGGCTGTACGGCGAACAGGTTATAGTGAATGAGAACGAGGAAGTCGAGGGATTTAACAGAAAGTTGTTGATCGGCGCGACGGAAATCACGCTGGCGAGGCTCATCGATTTGATTCACGAGCGTGATGGGCTGGCAATCGCTTCTCATGTTGACAGGGAAGGCTTCGGCATCATCGGTCAGCTCGGTTTCATTCCGCCCGGGTTACCGCTCGATGCACTGGAGATCGCCGATCCTGCCAGCCGGGGGAGCATTCCCCAAAGTGACGTATTTCCTTTTGTCACTTTCTCCGATGCGCATAACCTTGCAGATGTTGGGAAAAGACACACCTGTTTCAGCATGGAGAGCGTCAGTGTTGAAGAAATGAGAAGATGCCTTCACCGGGAAGATGGAAGGGAAGTGAGGATATAAAATTGCAAGACCTGTCGCTCCATATTTTCGATATCGTTGAGAACTCTTTGAGGGCCAATGCGAAACATATCGAAATCAAACTGATCCGAAATGTAGAACAGGATAAGCTCATCCTTGAGGTGAGAGACGACGGTATAGGTATGAGTCCGGAGACAAGAAAACGGTCTCTGAATCCGTTCTTCACGACAAAGAAGGGCAAGAAAGTCGGACTGGGATTGTCCTTGCTTGCCCAATCTGCGGAAGAAACCGGTGGTGAAGTTGAAGTGGAGAGCATAGAAGGCAAGGGAACGACAGTGAAGGCAGTGTTCACGCTCAGTCACGTCGACATAAAGCCGCTTGGAAACCTGGAGGAAACAGTCCGATGTTTGAAGGCAACACATCCGGATATCCATTTCTGTTTCAATTTTGAGAACTTGAATAACTGATGACAGATGATCAGCCTGACAATCAATAGTCAGAAAGCAGAAGTTCCAGAAGGAACTAGCCTTCTCACGGCAATTGAAAAGCTTGGCATGAAGGTTCCGACCCTCTGCTATCATAAGGCGTTGACTCCCTACGGGGCGTGCAG
>CAZRXH010000080.1:8414-12436 GCA_964603995.1 uncultured Bacteroidota bacterium
TGCGTCCGGATGTGTGAAGAGAGGATGGGAAGGAACGCGATAGGTTTCACGGGTCGAGGTCCGAAGAAGAAGCTCGAGCCGCCTTATGGGAAGTACAACGAGATGTGCTGGACGTGCGGAGCATGCGATTTCATCTGCCCGGTCGGAAAGAAGGTGAGGATGCTGACATCGCCTAACTCACCGATCCCGATTCCGAACGCTTACAATCTCGGCCTGAATGAACGGTCAGCAGTGAGCATTCTTTATCCTCAGGCGGTTCCGAACAAACCTGCGATTGATAAAGAACACTGTCTTCACCTGAGTGCTGACGTCTGCGGCATCTGCGAAAAAGTCTGTGAGGCGAGAGCAATAGATTACGGAGCGTCCGACAGTACGATCGAGCTAAATGTCGGGGCAATCGTTTTGTCGCCAGGGTATGAAATTTTTGACCCGACAGTCAAGAAGGAATTGGGATACGGCCGTTACCCGAACGTTGTGACGGCTCTGCAGTTCGAAAGGATATTATCTCCGTCAGGACCGTATGCGGGCAACGTCCGCAGACCGTCCGACGGCAAGCGGCCGCAGCGGATTGCATTCATCCAATGCGTAGGCTCCCGCGACAGCGAAAGAGACTACTGTTCCTCCGTTTGTTGCATGTATGCAACCAAGGAAGCGATCATCGCCAGGGAGCACGCCGGTGCGGATGTGGAGTGCGACATCTTTTTCATGGACATCCGCGCCTTCAGCAAGGGTTTCGAATCGTATTTTGAATCTGCCAAGAAGCAGGGAGTGAATTACATTCGGTGCCGCGTACCTGCCATTGAAGAGGTGCCGGAAACGAAGAACCTGAACATTAAGTATCTCACCGATGACGACCGCAAGGTATCCCGGGAATATGAGCTTGTCGTTCTGTCGGTTGGGATGCAGCCCCCAAGAGATGCGAAGGCAATCGCCGAAATTTTTGGCGTCGAATTGAACCAGTTTGGTTTCTGCAAGACTTCGACCTTCAATCCTGTTGAAACGGAACATGAAGGAATTTATGTCGCCGGCCCGTTCATCGAACCGAAGGATATACCTGAAACGGTGATGGATGCCTCAGCCGCCGCATCGAAAGTATTGGCACTTCTTCAGGATGTTAGAGGAAGCCTGATCACGACGAAAGAATATCCGCCGGAAACCGACGTGAGCGGCCAGGAGCCGAGGGTCGGAGTCTTCGTTTGCCACTGCGGGACGAACATCGCCAGTGTTGTGAATGTGCCTGAGGTTGTCGCATACGCACGCACGCTTCCCAGCGTTGTGTACGCTGAGAACAATCTCTACACATGCTCTAACGATACACAGGACCGGATCCGGGAAAAGATAAAGGAATACAACCTGAATCGCGTCGTGGTGGCCTCGTGCACGCCGAGGACGCACGAGCCGCTCTTCAGAGATACGATACGGCAAGCCGGGCTGAATCCCTTTCTATTCGAGATGGCGAACATCAGAGATCAGTGCTCCTGGGTACACATGCATGAGCCGGAAAAGGCGACGGTAAAATCCAAAGACCTCGTACGCATGGCAGTTGCAAAGGTAAAGCTCAACGAGTCGCTCTATCCGAAGCCTCTGGCCGTCATTCACGAAGCGCTTGTCATCGGGGGCGGTCTGGCGGGTATGACCGCAGCGCTTGGGCTTGCCGAGCAGGGTTACATTGCGCATCTCATTGAGAGGGACTCTGAGCTCGGCGGATTCATGAGACGAGTTCACTACCTCCTGAACGGCGACGATCCGCAACCCAAACTCTTCAATCTCATTTCACGCGTGAAGGCGCATGAAAATATCCATGTGTACATAAACGCCAGGCTCATGGAAATGAGTGGCTCTCTCGGTAACTTTGCATCGAAGATTGCGATCGCAGGAGATGGAACAGTCGTAGAAGTGAAACATGGCGTCGTCGTGGTGGCCACCGGGGCGGATTCTTTCAAACCAAATGATTATCTGTACAAGCAAGACCCGCGAGTTCTTCTTCATGATGAGTTTGAGGAACGATTGGCAGCCGATGGGTTCATAGGAGATTCGGTCGCTTTCATCCAGTGTGTCGGGTCCCGAAACGCAGACCGCCCATACTGCAGTCGCACGTGCTGCTCCGAAACAATCAAACATGCGCTGCAGCTCAAACAGCGCCGGCCGGACGCCCAGGTGTATGTCCTGTATCGGGAGATTCGTGCCTACGGTTTCCGGGAAGCATACTACTCGAAAGCGCGGAAACTCGGGGTGATCTTCATCCGCTTCGCGGACGACAAACCGCCCACCGTAGTTGGTCATAACGGCTTGCCCGCCGGAGTCGAGCGAAGCAAGACGCAGGCGGGAAAACTATCCGTAATTGTTCACGCAGAGACGGTCAATCAGACGATCCAGCTGTTGGTGGACAATGTGGTTCTTGCCGCGGCTACCATTCCCCGGGAAAGCAATAAAGAGGTGGCGCAAATCCTGAAGGTTCCGTTGAGCGAAGAAAAATTCTTCCTTGAAGCGCATCGAAAACTCCGCCCGGTCGATTTCGCGACCGACGGTATCTTCCTCTGCGGCAATGCGCACTCGCCGATGGGAATTGAAGAGACGATCTCACAAGCCCTGGCCACATCGGCCCGCGCGGCGACGATTCTCTCGAAGGAGCGCATCGACCTTGAGCCTACAATTTCACACGTTGTGGAGGAGAACTGCGACGGATGCGCCTACTGCGTTGAACCATGCCCGTTCAAAGCGATCACACTCGTTGAATACATGGTCAACGGTGAGGTCAAGAAACGCGTGGAAGTGAACGAATCGCTCTGCAAGGGCTGCGGAACATGCATGGCGACATGCCCCAAGAAGGCGATTTATGTTTGGCACTTCCGGCCCGAAATGCTTTCCGCCGAAGTGAAAGCGGCGTTAGGAGTGGAGGTGTGATGGAAGATTTTGGACCGCAGAGCTTTCATTTCGGAATTAATTTGAGAGAAGAAACGGCATGAATTCCGGTACAGACTCCTTCGAACCATTGATCATAAACTTCTGCTGTTACTGGTGCTCTTATACAGGCGCCGATCTGGCGGGGACTTCGCGAATTCAATATCCGACAAATGTCCGGATCATCCGCGTTCAGTGTACCGGGATGATTCATCCAAACCTGGTGATCGAAGCTCTGACCAGCGGGGCGGATGGTGTGCTGGTCTGCGGCTGCCACCCGGGTGATTGTCACTATCTTGAAGGTAACCTCCGTGCCAAGTCACGCGCGGAGGCAATTGAGCTGATGCTTCAGGACTTCGGAATCGAACCGGAGCGCTTCCGACTGGAGTGGGTCTCGGCATCGGAGGGCCCCCGTTATGCTCAAGTGGTCACAGAGATGGTCGAGCAGGTGAAGAAGGTGGGACCGAGTCCGTATCGGGTTGCCGTGCAGACTTAGCACTTTGATGCAGTATAATCGGTCGGCATCAGTACACGTTGGCAATCAGCAGGTTGAGCAATGTTAAATAAATTCAGCATCGCGAAAGGAGAATAATCATGGCTGCTCGATTAGCTCAGGAGTGGTTCACGATCTGCGGCGGATGCGAAGTAACCATTCTCGATGTTGGCGAAGCACTTCTGGATATACTGCCGAAGCTCGAGATTGTCCACATGCCTGTGATTATGGACCATAAGATTTATGGCCAGACCGGTGAGAAAACAACGATGGAAATTCCGGAGGCAGATGTGGGAATTATCTCGGGCGGTATCCGCAGCGAGGAGCACAGACTTCTCGCTCAGGAAATGCGAAAAAAATGCAAAACGCTCGTAGCTATGGGATCGTGTGCGTGTTACGGCGGAATCCCGGCCCTTGCTAACCTTTCGACGGTCGAAGAGTTATATGAAAAAGTCTATCACGGCTCTGTCACCACAGAATCGAATGGGATTCCGAAGGAGCAGATCCCGCCCTTGACCGACCGAGTCTATGCTATCCACGAGGTGGTCCCGGTGGACGTGAAACTTCCAGGCTGTCCGACGACACCGGAACTCTTCGTCGAGGCCGTCACGGCCCTGTTGGAAGGGAA
>CAZRXH010000080.1:12536-14835 GCA_964603995.1 uncultured Bacteroidota bacterium
TATCCGACACCGCGAATCCGATGGTTGACATGATGGGAGCACTCGCGTCGATAGGTCTCGATCCGAAGCAGATCCCCGACCGGGCCGCCACATTCAACCGATTTGCAGGAGCGCAGGGCAGACTGCGTCCGCTTCCGGCGAAAGGAGGGAAGCCATCATGACAAGGACTCTTGTAATACAGCCCGTGAGCCGCATCGAAGGCCACGCCAAAGTGACTATCCAGCTCGATGATGCGGGCAACGTGCAGGATACGCGCGTGAATGTCATTGAGCTGCGCGGGTTCGAGAAGTTCTGTATCGGCAGGCCCGTTGAGGAAATGCCCCGTATAACAACCCGCATCTGCGGTGTGTGTCCGTGGTCTCACCATCTCGCGGCGAGCAAAGCCTGTGACTCTGTCTTCGGAGTGGAGCCGCCGCCAGCGGGAAGGAAACTCCGCGAACTCTGTAACAGCATAGCCTACATGGAAGAACACATCCTCCACTTCTTCATTCTTGCGGGTGCGGATTTCGTGATGGGGCCGGATGCCGATCCGGCTGTCCGCAACGTCATCGGTATAATCGCGAAATTTCCTGATGTTGCGAAGAGAGTTGTTCGGGTCCGTCATATGTGTGCGAAGATGCTGGAAATCATCGCCGGCAAATCGATACACCCCGATGCGTCGGTGCCCGGCGGATTTAGCAAGCCGCTGCTGGCTCCCGAACGAGATCAAATCAGAAAGATGGCGGATGAATGTCTCGAACTGGCGAAATTTGCGATCGACTTTGCCAGGAAGAACATCTTCCCGCAATATCTCGATCTGGTGAAGTCCCTCGGTGTGATTGAGACGGGATTCCTCGGCACCGTGAAAGACAACGGGGCTCTGGACCTGTACGACGGGAAACTGCGGATGATGTCGAAGGATGGAACATTCGTCGACTTTCCTTACGAGAAGTACACGGACTACATCAGCGAGCACATTGAACCGTGGAGCTATTTGAAGTTCCCGTATGACAAGCGAGCAGGGAAGTTTTCGATGGACCTCGATAGCCCGAGCGGAATTTACCGGACGAATACCCTTTCAAGAATCAACGTGTGCGAATTCATAGACACACCTCTTGCACAGTCAGAATTGGAAGAATTCAGGAAGAACTTCGGCCGGCCGGCACAGCTGACACTGCTTTACCACTGGGCGAGATTGATCGAACTCCTGTACAACGCCGAGAATGCAATCCGGCTTCTCGAAGATCCGGAGATCACAAACGTTGAGACGCGCAAGAAGGTCGAGCCGCGAGCCGCACACGGTGTCGGTTGCGTCGAAGCTCCTCGTGGAACGTTGATACACGATTACACAACTGATGCGAACGGCATGCTTACAGATGTGAATCTCATCGTCGGGACAACGCACAACAACGCTCCGATCAACATGTCGGTTAAGCAGGCGGCAAAGTCCGTCATCAAGGAGGGAAAGTACGATCAGGGCATACTGAACCGAGTCGAGATGGCAATCCGCGCGTACGACCCGTGCTTGTCGTGTGCGACGCACAAGTTCGACGGGACGCTCGCCGTCAAGATCGACATCTATGACCATAATGGACGACTGATCGACTCAATGGCTAACTGACCGGCGCGGAAACACTCTGTTCTGATTTTTCCGTCAACTGCTTCGAGAGAAGGAGGAGGAGAGAGAATATTGCCGACAAAGGAAGCTCGATCGACCCCGGTTGATGAGAATGAGTACCTGCTTCCGGAGTTCTGCGCCAAGCGCACCTTGATCCTTGGGTGCGGAAACATTCTGTTCGGCGACGATGGCTTCGGCCCGGCGGTTATCGAGCATTTGCTCAGCCATTACGATATACCCGAAGACATCTACGTAATGGATGTCGGAACTGGTGTGAGAAAATTGCTTTTCACGCTCGCCCTCAGTCCGGGAAATACACAGAGGATTATTCTCATTGACTCAGTCGACAAAGGAAGAAAACCGGGTGAGATTTTTGAGTTATTGTTCAAGGATCTTCCGCTTGAAAAAGCCGATGATCTGTTCCTCCATCTGGCACCGTCATATAACCTGGCAAAAGAGTTGAGCGACACGGAAATTGACATTCGCATCCTGGCCTGTCAGGTCGGTACCATTCCGGAAACCGTCCGGCCCGGACTTTCCGACGCGGTAAAAGAAGCTGTGCCAAGAATGTGCAGTCACATTACAAAGGAATTTCTTGCTGGGGTATCCAAGTAGTTAGGTTGAGCATACGCCTCTCGTGTTCCGCGAAAGATTTCGCAAATCGTACTTGACAAACCCCTTCCTCCGGATGTTATATTTGAA
>CAZRXH010000081.1:0-14786 GCA_964603995.1 uncultured Bacteroidota bacterium
GCGATCCTCAAACAGAGGCGCGATTCTTCTTAGGAGAAAAAATGGAAGCGAAAACTATCTTGATCACCGGTGCAAACGGTGAGATTGGCCACGGGTTGATTTCTCACTTCGCTGAACATGACGGCGTGAGGGTAGTCGCTCTGGATCTAAACACGCTCGACGATGTCGCAAGGTCGAAATGCTACAAGACTTACACAGGCGACATACTGGATAACAGGTTTCTCGATTCGCTCTCGACCGGTCACGACTTCGATGTCATCTACCATCTTGCGGCGCTGCTCTCGACCAGAGCCGAGCGTCAGCCGACCATCGCTCACAAAGTGAATGTTGATGGCACACTGAACCTTCTGGAGATGGCAATTACGCAATCGCGGTTGCAGGGAAAAGAGGTAAAGCTCATCTACCCGAGTTCGATAGCGGTCTATGGGCTGCCGGATGCTGTGGGAAAAAAGAAGGTAGGGAAGATTAAAGAGGATGAGTGGACCGACCCGCGGACGATGTACGGGATCAACAAGCTCTATTGCGAGAGACTCGGCAGGTATTACATGAATTATTACCGCCAGCTCGACGCGCAGCCGATGGGAGGAAAGGTCGATTTCCGTTGTGTCAGATTCCCTGGACTCATAAGCGCTGTTACCCTGCCAACTGGCGGAACGAGCGACTTTGCACCGGAAATGCTACATTACGCAGCAAAACGGGAGCCATACAACTGTTTCGTCAGGGAGGATACAAGGATCCCATTCATGGCAATGCCTGACGGCGTGAGAGCGCTACTCTCGCTCGAAGCCGCGCCAAGAGAGAAACTCAGCACTCAGATATATAACGTTGGATCGTTCAGCCCATCAGCAGGTGAGCTGAAAGAGCGCGTGAAGAAGGCCTTCCCATCTGCTGTTGTCAATTTCAAACCCGATCTGAAACGGCAGACGATACTGGATACCTGGCCCGCTGATGTTGATGATTCGCGGGCCCGAAAAGACTGGGGATGGAACCCGGAGTACGACTTCGAGAAAGCCTTCGAGGAATACCTGGTCCCGGCGGTATCGAAGTTCTATGGTACGAGGTAGTAAGCAGAAAAGGTTGGAACGAGACGCGGGGCAACGGAAAAGAGGAACGGTCAGGATGGGAGCGCTGAATGATGCAGGGTGGGGAATTGGAGAACGAAACAGGGAAGATGGAGATCCTGGAGTGGGAATGCGGTTTGTACTGTGATCGCTGAAGAGATCCGGTAGGCGACAGACGAAGAAGCCTATGCGACTTCTCCGCCCCACTCCTTCAGATGCGAAATAATGAACTCGATGATCTTCGCGTTCTCATTCTTTCCGGTTCCGGAGACGGACACGGGTTCGCCAAATTCCATGTGGATGGGTTTATGCCGGCTGATTCGGCCAAGATCCTTGACGTACCTGCCAATTTCCCAATAATCTGTTTTTATCGCAAAAGGAACTACCTTCACCTTCGCGCTTGCAGCCAGTTTCACTCCGAGAGAGTTGAATTTCTCAGGGATGAATTTCACCATCCTCGTGCTTTGTGGAAACAATATGACTGACGTCCCGTTCGCAAGAAGTTCCTGCCCCTTATTCAGGACGGTGACAAGGTCCTCTCTGGAATTCTCCCTGCCGACAACTATCGGATTCCTTGAACGCATGACCGCACCGAAGAACGGATGCCGCACAAGACTTTCCTTCACCGCGAATGTCACTTCTCTTTCAGGGGCAATGATGCAGGGAAGTGTCATCGTCTCGAGTGTGCTCATGTGATTGCCGACGAAGACGACCGGTTCCCGGCTTGCGCGTATGTTGTCGAATCCGGCGATATGGAATCTGCCGCCGCAATTCTCAATCAGTCTGAAAATATCGACGGAAGATTTTATCCATGCTTCTGTATCGTATTTTCCCTCCGTCGCTTCTTTTCGCGACCTGAGTACAATGGAAATGTACTTGGCCATGAAATACAAGCGTGTGTTGAGAGCCAATTTGTCGAGGAAGGCTCGAGGCGTGTTCTCGTCGGTGTGGTATGTGTTTTCCGTGAAAATCTTCGTGCTCAAGATGTTATCTCGCTTCAGAACTAAGTTACAAAAACAATGGTTCGCTTGCAGCTACGGATGTGTGCAGAGTCCAAGTGGTTCGCTTTGCCGTGGTTCAATGAGTGTGCTCGGCGTTGTCCGTCGACACAACCACTTTTCCGGTTGTCCCTCCCGACTGAAACTTCCTGATAGCATCCTTCAACCTTTGGAATGGAAATACCGTTCCGACATAGGGTTTCTTGAGCCTCAGCGCCTGTATCTCGTCGAGCAGTGATTTCAGCATGTCAACTCTGTCGTAAAGCCATATCAGGTTGAAACCGAGGATGCTCTTGTTTGATTCGATTAAAGTGAGCGTCTGGTACCTCGGCATGGTGAGAAAACGGTGGGCGAGTCTCAGGTAATTTGGCCGTGCTCCTGGTGAAGCGAATTGTGAAAGACCGTAAGCGACCATCCGACCGGTCGCTGATAGGAGATCGAAGCTGTCTTTCTGGATTTTTCCCCCGACCGCGTCCAGCACGATATCCAGCCGTCTGCCATCGAGTTTCTGAGCCAACTGTTTCCTGAAATCCCTATTCCGCACAATGAAAGCGTCGTACCCCTCGGATACCAGCAGATCAGTCTTGGAGGCATCGCCGACAGTGCCGATCGTGTATGCGGAGAATTTCTTCGCGATGCGGTTGGCATAAATTCCAACACCTCCTGCCGCGCTGTGTATGAGCACTACGTCATTCATCTTCAATCCTGCGAGAGGCACGAGGGCATAGTATGCGGTCAAAGCCTGCACGATGAAAGAGGCGCCTTCTGCAAATGTCCAGTCATCTGGCAGGGCCGTGACATATCTTCTGTCGATGTTAAGGTGGGTCGTGTATGATCCGAACCTGACTGATCCCATAACCCGGTCGCCGATTTTCAGATCGTTCACATCTCTACCTTTTTGGATGACTACCCCACTGAACTCGAGTCCGGGGATAAAGTCTCTCTTCGGAGCTGCTTTGTACAGACCGAAGATGGTGAACACATCCGCGAAGTTCAGTCCGATCGCCTTTATTTCGAGCTGTACTTCGTTAGCGGTTGGATCACCGATCTCTTCGTCGACAAGCATGAGGTTATTCAGTGATCCGGCTTTGGTAATCCGATAAGATTTTCTTTTCATACTGTCCCCTGATCTCTTTCAAAGTAATTTGGCCTCGCCTTAAATCCAAGTTGTCGGCAGTCTCTGGTTTGTTCAACCCACGACGATTCCTAGTGCACATGGAAATTCCGTCTGTTGCATTGTGCTATTATCGTAATCGTGTGCCAGGAACAATTTTCTGTGAAATTCCAGTCGCGAAGCGGCGATATGATTATAGGAACTTCCATGAAACCTAATATATCCGTCACCGTATGAATGATGTAGTATGAGAGTCGATCATTAAATAGTATCACATGCTACAAGGTTTATATAAAAAGGAGGGAAGTCATGAATGGAACGTTAGTCGCCATCCTGACTCAGTCAATGCTCCTCTTGGGAACATCCACAGGTTTCAACCAACCCAATTCCAGGAGTTCGCGGGAATACCTGGACAGAGTCAGCACGGAGACGATTCAGAAAAGCCTGAACTTGAAGTCAGGAGGGCTTATACTGCTCGACACCGAGTTTGGAAACGTCTCGATTGAAGAGTATGACGGCAGAGAAGTAAAGGTCGAGCTGAAACTCCAGGGGACCCCCGAAGGGATATCGAATTTCCGATTCACGCACAATTACTTCGGAAATCAGCTGACGCTGAAAGGATGGTGCGAAAACGGAGCCGGGTCACGGGACTCGAATCTGCGGCAAGTCGATTTTGTCATAATGGTCCCCAAATGTTCCAGGTACGCTGTCAGAGCCGAGACGAAACAGGGACGAATCAACGCGATGATATCAAGGAACATGAAGAGCGTCGAACTGTCGACGGAAGCGGGAAACGTACGAATCCAGTTGCCCTCGGACATCTCGGCAAATGTAGATGCATCCACTTCCGGTCTTGGTGGAGTGAGGGTCAGCCCGGCGAAGGTATTCTCAGAACTCTGCCCGAAATGCGAAATCCGTAAGGATGACCACCTTAAGGTCAAGATGAACGGGGGCGGTTCGGCGATAACTGCATATTCCGGAATCGGCAGCGTGTATTTCGAGATAATGCCGCCGAAGCAGAGCAGCCAATCGTGAAATTGCGAGAGCTGTGGTGACAAATGTCGCCGCAGCTCTCAATTCGACTTGAGGAACTCGAAACTCTCTTTGTAGTTCTTCATTAGCGTGTCTCTTATCCGTTCATGCTCCTTTTCACGCAGGTGCGGGTCTTCCTCCGCGAGCTTGAACGCCGATTTCCTTGCCTGAACAATTATGTCGCGGTCCTTAATCAGGTGCGCCAGCTTGAGCGGCGGCAGGCCGCTCTGCTTCGTTCCGAAAAACTCTCCCGGTCCGCGCAGCATCAGGTCGTACTCCGCAATCTTGAAACCGTCCGTCGTGGACGTGAATAGCTTCAGTCTCTGATGCGCGGTGGCTTCTTCGCTTGTCTGAATCTTTCTATCGTCTAAGTTCTTGTCCTCTGTCATGAGAATGCAGTAAGACTGGTGGATGCCGCGCCCGATGCGGCCTCGAAGCTGGTGAAGTTGGCTCAATCCGAACCTGTCTGCGTGCTCAATCACCATCACAGTGGCGTTTGGCACGTCGATCCCCACTTCAATCACCGTTGTTGCAATGAGTATGTTGATTGCGTTCTTCTTGAAGGCGAGCATGATGTCGTTCTTCTCGGTCTCGGTCATCTGACCGTGTATCAGGCCGACCCTGAACCCGCGGAATACTTCATCTCTCAATTTCACGAAGCTTTGCGTTGCGGCCTTTAGATCCGATTTCTCGGTTTCGTTCACGAGCGGGTAAACAATGAACACTTGTCTTCCCGCAAGGACCTGATCACGGATGAATTTATACACCTTGTCGCGGTTTGACTCTCCGCGCAGCGCCGTCTTTGTTTTCTTCCTTCCCGTCGGCATCTCGTCGATCACGGATACGTCGAGGTCGCCGTAAATTGTCAGCGCCAGCGTCCGGGGGATAGGGGTTGCCGTCATCACGAGCAGGTGCGGTTCGCCTCTTTCGGGCTTCGCCTTTTCCTGCAATGCCATTCTCTGCATGACCCCGAATCGATGCTGTTCGTCGACCACGATCAATCCGAGACGGCTGAACCTGACCTTCTCCTGTATGATCGCGTGCGTCCCTACGATGACCGACGCCTTGCCATCTGCTATGTCGGCGTAAAGCTGATCTCTGACGTTCTTCTTTTGTCCGCCAAGAAGCAGGGAAGTCCCGACACCGAGGAGATCGAGATACTGTCTAATCGTGGAGTAATGCTGCGCCGCCAATATTTCAGTCGGGGCCATGAACGCTGCCTGGTAGCCGTTCTCTACGGCTATCAGGATCGCGATCAGAGCGACGATAGTTTTTCCGCTTCCGACGTCACCTTGCAGCAACCGGTGCATCGGATGCTCCGATTTCAGATCGGCGACAATTTCGTGAAGGACATTCTTCTGCGATTCCGTCAATTTAAATGGCAAGATCTCTTTACCGAGTCTCTCAACGAGAGACGCAGGTCCTTTCATCAGAACGCCCGGTGAGTGTTTGATGAGATTTCGCCGGATTGCGAGGAGAAGTTGCAGATAGAAAAGCTCCTCGAACTTGAATCTCCGCAATGAATAGTCGAGCTGCTTTTCATCTTTCGGGAAATGGATGGAGAATATGGCTTCTCTGATGTTCATGAGAGAATTTGCCGATATGATTTCCCTCGGTAGTTCATCAGGAGGGAATTCGTAATTTTGCTGTGAAGCGTCGAGCAGATGCCGGATGATTCTACGAAGCCCGCGCGAGTCGAGTCCGACCCTTCTGAGTGCTTCCGTTGTCGGGTAAACGGGGATTATGCCGCCAGTGTGAAGAAACTCCTCGTCAGCCTCGTCTTCAAGATGATCATAATCGGGATGAATCAGACACGGATGATCCTGGTATGAAGTCACCTTTCCCGAAAAAGCGATGAGCTCGCCTTCCTTAAACGCGTTCGCGAAATATTGAACGGCGTTGAACCAGACGCAGCGCATCGTGCCAGTTTCGTCGGCCAGCCTGATAAACATCATTCCCCGTCCATGGCCTCTCCTCACGACCTGTACCGACTTTATCCGTCCGACGAATGTTACCTCCTCGGGCATCAGTATTGCGGCGCCGGCATCTCTTATTTTGTAGATGCGGGTACGGTCAAGATATTTCCGGGGAAAGTAATGGAGGAGATCCGTTGCGGTTCGGATGCCGATGTTTGCAAGTGCTTCGAAGCGACGCGGCCCGACACCCTTCACATATTGCACATCCATCTCCGATAGGAGACGCTTTCCCTCAAAGGACGGTGATCCTGTCATGCTCTACTTCAAATACTTCCCCGTCTGCGTATACTATCCTTCCGCCGACAACGGTCAATATGACTCTGATGTCCTTGATCTCTTCATGCGTGACATTGAAAGGATTCTTCGACAGCACCACGATGTCCGCAAGCTTGCCTGGTTCGAGAGTCCCTTTTTCCCTTTCGGAGAAAGAGGCGTAAGCGCTGCCGTATGTGTAAGCTCTCAATGCCTCTTCAACGCCGATCTTCTGTTCCGGGACCCAGCCGTCAGGGTTCCTTCCGTCGGTCGTCGCTCGCGTGACCGCGGCGTAGATTCCTTCGAGCGGATTCAGTGGCGCAACCGGCCAGTCAGTGCCGAAGGCGAGCATAACCTGCCCATCAAGAAACCGTCTGAATGCGAACGCGCCATTTGCACGCCGATAGCCGATCTTTCTGACCGCCCATCTTCCATCATCAATACAATGGTACGGTTGCATTGAGGCGATAGTGTTGAGTGTCTTGAAACGCGCGAAGTCCTCCTCGCTCATGTGCTGTGCGTGTTCAATCCTGAATCTTCTGTCCCATGGAGGATTTTCTTTTTGAACCCTCTCGCAAATATCCAGCACGCGGCTGACGGCTTTGTCGCCTATTGCATGTATCGCCAGCTGGATGTGATTCCTGTCGGCGTCCAGAGCGTATCTCTCCAATTCCCCGTTCGATAGCATTTCGGTGGAAAGACCACGGTTTGTATTGTCGTCTTCATACGGATCGAAGAACCACGCCGTTCCCGCGCCGAGTGATCCGTCGGCAAAGGCCTTCACCGCTCCGAGTTTTATCCATTCGTTATTTCCGCGCCGGGTGTCTGCCTGTATCCCGCGGTTAACCAGAGTCGTATAGTCTGCGATAGGGAGGACCATATTGATGCGGACAGTTAACTCGCCCCTGTTCTTCAGATCAACGTAGGCTTTTAGGTTACGTTCCGGACCGATGTCACTAACGCTTGAGACGCCCAGGCTATTTGCGAGTTTCATTGCCTCGCTTGCGTCCCTCTTCAGCTCCTCCGATGAAGGCTCAGGGATAAGCCGCAGAACCATTTCTCTTGCAGCATCCTTAACTATCCCCGTCGGCTCGCCATGCTCATCGCGAACGATAGATCCACCAGGAGGATCGGGAGTCTCCTTTGTGATTCCGGCCAATTTCAGGGCTCGGGTGTTCACAAGCGCCATATGCGTGTCGATCCGGTCAAGGAAGACCGGAAATGAAATGGTGAAGCCGTCGATAAGATCTTTCGGGGGCAATCTCCGGCTCTTCCAGTTCTCGTGGTCCCAGTTGCCGCCTATCATCCATTTATCATAAGAATGCGATTTTGCGTAGCTGCTGACGGCTTCCACAAATTCCGACTCACTTCGTGCACCACGAAGGTCGAGCCTGTTCAGGGAGGCGCCGCCGATCCTGAAGTGAGTGTGCGCGTCTATGAATCCGGGCATCGCGAAGTGGCCTTTAAGATCGATTGTATCCCTGGCATCTTCCGGCGGTGTCCTGTCGATGCCGATCGCAACGATCCTGTCATCGTCGCACACTACGTGACCCGCATGAGGGGCTAGCGGATTCCCCGTCCAGAAGCTTCCGTTTTTGAACAAGATGTCCGGCGTCGTCGGCATTTCAACGTGACACGTCGATTACCTGTCGAGCCGGGAAGCTTTCGATGGCTCCGATACTGCAGGCTGCAGAGCGTCTTCCACCCTTCGGATAATATCGTTCAGATGCTCCCTGTTATTTACGAAGTCGAGGTCATCCGATTCGATCACGAGGAGTCGGCCAAAGCCTGAACCGGGGTGCCTCAATCCGGTGTCGTACCTCTTTATCCAGTCCTCATAGCTTGAGTTGAGAAGCTCCAGGTAGTCTCTACCGATGCTCTGCTCATAGTTTCTTCCGCGGAGCCTTATCTGGCGCAGGAGTGTGTCGATGTTTGCGCGCAGATAGATGAGGAGGTCGGGTGGTTTGAGATAGTCGATCATGATGCCGAAGAGCTCACGGTAGTTGTCGTAGTCCCGCTTGTCCATGTTCCCCATCTCGTGCAGGTTGCGCGCGAAAATTTCAACGTCTTCATAGATTGATCTGTCCTGGACAACGGACTCCTGCATTTCGAGGATCTTCTTGTGATTTATGAAACGGTTGGAGAGAAAATAAACCTGCAGATGAAATGACCAGCGTTTCATATCGGCGTAGAAATCGCTGAGGTATGGGTTGTCGTCTACTGATTCGTAGAAAGGAATCCAGCCAAAATGATTGCTGATGAGTCTTGTCAGGGAAGATTTGCCGCTTCCAATGTTGCCCGCGATGGATATAAAGACCTTCCCGCTTTGTCTCAATCGCGCGCCGGTAGTTCCTTGTCGGTTGTCCACTTGACTCGTCATCGCCACACCAGGTTTTTATCAATTTAGTTTTAGGGCGAGGAAATTGCAAAGCAATGCATTGAGTGCCGTTGATGAAGCGGGAGCTTACCATTACGCGGCATCTGGTTAGCATTGACTGGGTGGCTCGTTTCGGCATAGTAGGGGATCCCTGCGATTGTTGACCAAGTCCTCATCAGGTGTGCATCCGCTACTGTGTCACCCTGCAGATTATTCACAGACGCCGAAGATTGCGTGCGCTTGTTTGCCGTAATTATAATGATTTTACATCGGCACGGTTCTTGAGCAATTTTCTTTGACGCACAATTGTTAGTGCAGAGAACTACCATAAAAGAGGAGGAATCATGTCATTCAAAAAAGATAGATCGTCACTGCAAAAGCTGGTCGCCACAATTGTGACTATCACCGTCACGCTCGTGCTGGCTGGATGCAGCAAGAGCAGCAACCCGGTCAGTTCGGGACAATCATCCACAGTGGAGGGCCAGGTCAGCGGTCAGCCGGGTCTCGCGAAGAACTCTTCGGCCGATGGCGGGATCCAGGGCGCCGCGGTGACCCTTGCACAAATCCAGGCGGACGGCAGCCTGAAGACCGTCTCGACTGGATCCGTCCAGACGGATGCCACCGGACGCTTTTCAGTAAACACAAATCTCAGTGGAGTCAGCAACCTTGTCGTTGTTGCGTCGCAGGGATCGACTCAGTGGAAAGCGGTCGTTAGCAGCGAGGTGAAGAACGGGACGACGGTCTACTGCCAGCCATTGACCAATCAGACGACAGTTCAGGCTGAGACTTATTCAAAAGTCGTTGCCGACGGAAAAGGTGACGAAGTTACACCCGCCGATCTTCAGCTTTTTGTGAATGCGTCGGTAGCGGCAAATGTGTCTGGAAACGCCAGTGCTACCAGTCAGCTGGCTGCTGCGCTCGAAGCCGAGTCGGAGGCAAGGGCATCCGCTTTCTCGCAGTTCAATGTCACCCAGGTAGAGATTCAGTCAGCTGAGACAGCGCGGGAGCAGGCACAAGTCAGTCTCGAGTCATCGTTGTATACGGCGGCGGGAGATTCTGCGGCTGAATACACGGCCTTGCAGAGCTACTATGCGGCAACAGTCGGTGCTTATGTGACAGCTGGTGTTCCGATAGCTGTACTTGCAAAGACCGAGCAGACATCCTGTTCTGCTCTTACGAACTTCTCTGCGGCGATGTCTGCCGGAGCAGAGTTCTCAGTCCAGCAATCAGCAGCGCTTATCCGTGCGGCTGTGATCGGGCAGGCAGTCCTGTCCGAGATGCAAGCGGGTGGTGCTTCTCAAGCAGAGTTTACGTCCGCCGAAAGTGCAAACACTGCCTTGCAGGCGTCACTCAGTCTTGCTGTGTCGTCAAACGACATATCTACGGCTTTTGCAAACTACCATGCTTTGGTTCTTGCACAGCTGGAGGCAATGGATGGGACGAGCGGTTCTGCGGTCGCGAAGGTCGACGGCGACATATACGGGTCCGGAGGTGCTCAGGCGATTCTTCAGGCATCGCTCAGCGTCGCGACAACGACCGGTGCTGTTGTCCAGGCTTACGTGACATTCTACAACACTGTTGGGACCATGATGCAGGGAATGAGCGGCATGAGCAGTGCACAGCTTGACGCTAGCACGCAGATCCTCATGCTCATCGATGCGAATGCTTAGTCCCGACGCTAAGCCGGGATAATACACCCGATGAGTTGACTTGCTTCATGATCGCTCCTTCATCCTTTCGGAGAGAGTCCTGTGAACAGGCTAAGAGCAGATGAATATCGGATGAAGGGGCGATGTCCTGGTTGTTTCCTGTCGCGAGCCCCTGCTTTTTTAATAATGCCGGGCGATGAGACATCCTAAAAGCCGGCTCGCCAGGACACCACAACTTCAACCGGGTTCTGCCCGCAAGTTCATATCTGCAATCGCTTTGAGATTGCCAGACAGAATTGATCCGTTCAATTCGTTCCCCCGAAATTTCCTGGATCAACCAGAAGTCACAATGGGGATCTATTGTCAGCCAGTCTCTGGAGTATTCTCCTTGCCCTTTCCAGCGCGAGCGCTCGATGGCTCAGCCTGTTCTTCAGCTCAGCATCCATCTCTGCATAGGTAATGCTGTATCCGTCCGGCACGAAAAGCGGGTCGTAACCAAAGCCATTTGTGCCTCGCTCGCCGTCGATTATTCTTCCCGGCACTTCTCCAACGGCTATTTCATCGATGTTCTCGCCGACTATGGAAATCACGCATCTGAATCTTGCCGTTCTCCTCTCCGGAGGAACGCCGTTCAATTCGCCAAGGAGTTTCTCGTTGTTCTGCTGATAGGTGGCATTCTCGCCTGAATATCTTGCCGAGTAAACGCCCGGTCTTCCGTCGAGCGCTTCCACTTCAAGACCGGTGTCGTCCGCCAGGGAGAGTAAGTGCGTTGCTTCGAAAACCGTCCGGGCTTTCTTCCTGGCATTCCCCTCCAGAGTTTCTCTGTCCTCGATAATTTCTCCGACCTCCGGAAAGCTGTCGAGTGAGAGGAGTTCGATATCGAGGCCGGCAAGGATATTCATTATCTCTTCAACCTTGTGTCGGTTGTGTGTCGCCAGGACTACTTTCATTTCGCATCCGTGGTTGGTTCTGTTTTTCCCGGCAGGACCTTGTAGTAAAGACTGATCACGCTTCCTACAGTCGTGAGCAGATTCAGCGTCACGAAGATAACGTCGCCGAGCGCATAGATGGTTAAGGCAATGCTCCCGACGAAGTAGAGGATTAGAAAAGAGAGCCTCATATTTACGCGCCTGGTCTTCAGGACTTCGAGCGTCTGTGGTATCCAGCATGCCACGATCGCGAGCAATCCAATTAATCCGATTATTTTCACTTATGCTTAAGGTCTTTCTGGTTTCATATGAGCAATTTAACTGCCTCAGAGATTTTCTGAACTTCCACGATCTCTATGTCTAGTTTCGATCTCGCACCTTTTCCAAAAGATCCTGAAGAGAAATTTGCATGAGGAACTATCGCACGCTTGAATCCCAGCTTAGCGGCTTCCTGAACGCGGCGCTCGATCTGACTTACGCTTCTGACCTCGCCAGCGAGTCCGACCTCGCCGATGACAAGCGTGCCCGAATCAACCGGAATGTCTTTGTAGCTTGACACTACTGAAATAGCCGACGCCAGATCGACAGCCGGCTCATCGATTCTCACACCGCCTGCAATATTGAGAAACACGTCGAACCCGCCGAGCTTGATCCCCATCCTTTTCTCGACAACCGCCAGGATGATGCTGAGCCGGCGGTAGTCAAGTCCGGTCGAAGTCCGTTGCGGAACCGAATAGCCGGTCGGGGTGACCAGCGCCTGGATTTCAAGGAGAATCGGACGCGTCCCTTCAATAGCGGCGGTCACTGTCGAACCGCTCGCCCCGTAGCTGCGCTCCGACAGGAAAATCTCGGATGGGTTCTCGACCTCGACGAGCCCGGTCTCCTGCATCTCAAATATCCCGATCTCGTTCGTGGAGCCGAACCTGTTCTTGTAGGCGCGCAGGATCCTGAACGCGTAGTGCCGCTCACCTTCGAGCTGGAGAACAGCGTCTACGATGTGCTCCAGTACCTTCGGTCCTGCCGCAATTCCGTCTTTCGTGACGTGCCCGATTATGAAAACCGCGGTGCCGGTTGCCTTGGCAAGCTGAGCCAGCTTCGCAGAACACTCTCGGACCTGGCTCACACTCCCAGGCGCGGACATGATATCTGGATGATAAATAGTCTGTATTGAGTCCACTATCAGTACGGGCGGGTTGAATTCCGCAACCGCTTTCGTAACTGCTTCAAGATCTGTTTCGGCGAGAACAAAGAAGTTATCGAGGTTCCCTATGCCAAGTCTCTGTGCGCGTACCCTGACCTGTGCCCGTGACTCTTCGCCCGTCACATACAGGATCTTCCCGAGTCTTTCAAAGCGCGCGAGCTGCATCATCAGTGTCGACTTGCCGACGCCAGGATCTCCGGCGATGAGAATCACGGAGCCGGGCATGAGTCCGCCGCCGAGGACGCGGTCAAATTCCTCGATGCCAGTCGAAAGCCGCTTTCCTTCAGTTACCTCGACTTCGCTCAGCGGCACTATCTCGATCTTCTCCTTCGATTCGCGCTTCTTCGGCGCTTCTCCGAGGATCTCCTCGACGAAGCTGTTCCACTCTCCGCATTCCGGACAGCGCCCGGTCCATCTCGGGGAAATGTAACCGCAATTCTGACACGCAAATCTGATTGTCTGCTTCGACATGACGAGTCAATTTAATAGAGGGAAGGGGAGAATTAAAAAGTCAAAAGTTAAAAGTCAAAGGTCAAAAAGTGTCTCGTTGATATGTGATGTCTTGTCGGCTCCCGCCCTCTTTTCTTTTTTGACTTATGAATTTCGGCCTTTGACTTTCCTAGCGAATCAGCACCAGCTCGTCTTGTTCTCTTCCAGTGACGATCGCCTTCCCGGAGCTGCCAATGTAAACATTCAGCTCCGAGCGAACCCCCATCTTGCCTTCGATATAAATCCCCGGTTCGAGAGAGAAGAGACAACCCGGCACGAGAAGGCGTGTATCCTGCGTCTCGAAGTTATCTATGTTTGCGCCGTTGCCATGGACTTCCTCGCCGATGGAATGTCCCGTGCGGTGTGTGAAGTTCTCTCCATACCCGGCATTGCGAACGATATTTCTGCAGACGTCGTCGACTTCCCAGCCGGCGACCTGGTTGCCGGAACTCAGCCTCTCGTTGAGGAACTTGAAACCTGCCCGGCGTGCGTCGCGGACCGTGTGGAAAGCCTTCACGTATTCTTCGGGCGGATTATCGCCGATGAAGGCGCACCACGTTATGTCATAGTATATTGCACCCGGCTTATCCAGTTTCGCCCAGAGATCGATGAGAAGCTTGTCGCCAGGCTTTATTTTCCGGGAGCCTTTCTCCGCAGGGGAAAAATGTGGATTCGCCGGATGGTCGTTCGTACCGACTATCGGGAGATCGTCCGTCACGAGCCCGTTTGCCTTGAACCGCTTCCCGATGAACTGCTGGATCTCGTATTCTGTCTTGTACTTCTTTGACTTCAGAGACTTGCGCACTTCGTTGAATGCTTCATCGAGAATTGCGTCCACCAGTTTCCCGGCTTTCAAATGAGACTTCACCATTCTCTCATCCAGCAGAGCTTCGAACTGCGAGACTAAATCGGCGGATGAAACGATTTCGTGTCCGAAGCTTCTGACAAGATCAATCGTACCACCATCCGTAATTGACACATACGGTATCGCATTCATCGATGAGTATTGCATCGCGATCTTCTTCGGTGATCCGAGGATGTCTTTAAGATTCGAGTGAAGCTCCGTCCAGCTGGAGTACATCTGTTTCCTGCCCGGAAGATGATCGAGTTTCGTGGGTTCGACACGGTGAGCAAGCTTGACCGGAATTCCACTCGCCGGTATGAAGTAGTACCAGCGGCGCGTCGCCATCGCATGTATATCCATCTTAAGGATTTTCAGACCAAGATGGTCGCGGTTGTGAAAGTCGAAGAATAGCCAGCCGTCGGCGCCGACCGAACTGATAGCCGTTTGAATTTTCTCGAGGTCCATCGTTGCTCCAGGTTTTTCACAAGTTATGAAACGGCGGCTGATGATTCAAAAATGTCAGCACACTGACAGCACCGCTTGAACACACCCTCACTGATGAAATGATACAATAGATCATGGCCCATACCCTGATCTCCCTGTTTGCAGAATGCGGATAACCGATCAGACCAGTATCTTTGGTTGGTTGAAGAATTATTAATCTGTGTAGATCCGCAATGTCAATTCTTCGGGTAGGGCATAAAAAAAACCGACCCGCTGTGGGGTAGCCAGCAGGTCGGTACGGATAGTCCGAGGATTCTTGGGGTAGGGTGGGATCCTCGTCGAAACTCAATTAAATTCGCTTTAATATATGTTTGAATATTTGTTAATGCAAGTGAAAAAACACTTCTTTCGAGAACTCTC
>CAZRXH010000082.1:0-14729 GCA_964603995.1 uncultured Bacteroidota bacterium
TGCTGGATGTTCCAGAGGAGGTGGCTCATCGAATCGACGCCACACCACGAAGCAGCCGAGACACAGCCATGACCGAAATCATCGCCGATTAGAATCCGCTCGAACTGGGTATGAGCTCGCCCGGGCCGCAATCGGGCCGAAAACACAGTAGCCCCAGATTCCTCGACGGCACGATCGATTCGCGGAGGACCGACCGGACCGCCGGTGAAGCCCAACCCTCTGACTTCAAGATTCCGCCACACATCATCTGTGGGAGCTGTCCCACGATTTGCCGTGCGCACAAAGAAACGGTTATCGTGAGCCGGCACGTACTGATGCTGCCCGACTGCTGGGAATTGGTCCGTGTTGTCGACATAGAGGTCCGGTGAATACCACGGCATACCGACACTTGGCTCATCGCCAGTGTCGGCGATATTGTCCTGCATTATCAGGTCAGGTTCACCAAGCCGGATGTGAACTGGTTGGCCAGCCTCCATCCAGGGCATCTGCCGATAGAGAGGCACTTCGATGACATAAGGGAATGCAGGTCGAACGTAACCGATATAGTGGTCGTAAACCCAGTTGAAGGCCTCTCGAGTACTCATCACGCCGGTAGGACCCCAGTCAATTCTGTCGGTATTGTACCCTGGTACCAGATAAACATCCATTCCATCACCGGTGATGCCGAGATCGATGTTGTCATCCAATGAATTTTGAACCATGCGCCCATTGAATGCCGACGCGAATAGCTTGTCGGAAATTGCTTCGTACGTGACCTCGTGCGCGCGGCAACCCGTGATTACTGCGCCCCGGGTGCCCGGAGCAAGGGCGTTAATGAACGGATCGAGAAAACCACCTGACATGCATTGGGCAGCGTACAGTATGATCTGTCGGCACTGGATTGCAGAGATACGCGGCGCAAAATCACTCGCGTAGTAGTTGGTCGTGAAGTTTTCACAGCAAAGATAGGAACCCAGACCATCGTTATCGTTGCCGCCATGGTTGAACGTGAAGATGAACAACGAGTCGTTGGCACCCAGTGCATGAGGATCACCACTCCCTGACGCGTATGATGCCAAGGCACTGTCCAAGTCCGCACGAGTGGCGTTGTAAGTCACTTCTGTCCCTGCAGGCATTAATCCCCAGGAGGCAGTGGAATACGCCCCCACCAGAATTCGGATGTTGGCAAGCGGATAACCGTACATCTCATGTAAGAGATTTGTCCAGCGGTTCAGGCTCAAAACGTATCGCTGCACATTGCAGACTCCGACGAAAAGCAGGGCATGATAGTTATCCGCGGTGGGACGCGTGATGTTCGGAGACATGTCCTCGTAAGGCATTACTTCCTCCTTTCTTCCGGCAGGATATGGGGAATTAAGCTCTTCTCAATGCCAGGATCGGTGATCGGGAACTGTTCCTCTATTACGGTGACCTTTCCGTCATCGACATGGTGCAATTCATAGAGTACCGAATGAGCAAAATTCGCATCGTGTTGCAAGTCAACGTAGACCAGGTAGGAATCCTGATCGACCTTGTATTTCTTGCGCCCGATCGACAGCTCGGTTCCAGCCTTGAGCGGCAGATGGCGAACGAAGACCGCTACCCGTTCAAGACCTTTGAGCCGTCGATAGGATCCTTCGGCAAAAGCTCGCGCCGTAACGGCTTTTACGTGCTCAAGATCGATTGGCATGTCGTTTCACTCCTTTCTTATTCTGAACTCGCAATTCTGGTTTGGCTTTGGGGATTATGACAAAGGTAATTGCGCCGGTAGGTCTTTGACCCACGCGCTGCTCGAAATACAGACGATACGCCTGATTGGGTTGAGCGTTTCTGGCGAGATTCAGGCTAAGGCTAATGCGACCGCCTTCGCCCGGAGCTACTTGCCGCGCAAAAACGCGCCACCCCTTTGGGGAGGCCAGGTCTCCGGTCTGTCGCCATTCCTTCTCCTTGATCTTAGCGTCGATTCTCAGCATCCCTTTCATTGCCGTCTTGCCCAGTGGCTCAATGACTTGATGTGCGATCTTTGGGTTAAGGTTCATCGCGATGATGTCTCTTGGGCCTATCGGCTGAATTGTCGCCTTGATCTCAAGCGGTAGCTTCTTCAGAAATGGATTGCGTGCCACGAAGTGGAGGTTTACGGGCCGACCACCAGCGTTCGCCCAGACTACGTTGAGATTGTGCCAGACGATATTGTTGTCGAAAGCCCAGTCGAAGGGCCAGGTAATCGGGTCGAGTGTGGCCGCTGAAAAGGGGTCGTCACCGGTGTTTATGACGGCGAAGAGGCACAGATGTTCGGGCACCGCGGCGTCCGGCGTCCAGAGAATTGGGGTCGTCACTTGCTCGCCGCCGACCGGCACATCGACAGTTGTGGTTCCAATAAAATGCCACTGGTCATGCGGCATTCCAGTCGTGGGGTCAGACCAATAAACACGAACCTCAGCCCCCGCAATGGGAAGAGTGTCCGCGTTGCGAACTCGAACATAAATACTGTTTGGCTGCCCGCCTGCAGCATTTTCCATAAAAGTACCGCCGTGATTGTTCAACCACAAGTCAGGACTCATACACAGTGTTCCCAGCGGGCACGGCAGGCGATCATCAGAATTGTTGTCTTTGACCCATGCATCACCCTTTCCGCTTAACGGGATTACACGCCAATAAGTCCGGTCAGTGCCGTAGCTCGAAGGTACCACATCAGGTGCGTGGAGGTACTCACCGGTCGAGCCCCACTTGCTTTGAACCAGGGCTGGCTCACCGGTTGGGCTCAACGCCACGATGCGACCGGTGTGTGTAATGACTCCACCAAGCCGATAGCAGATCACGTCGCCAATCCGGAGATTGGGGGAAAAGACTTGAGTTCCATTGTCGTTCAGGATGGTCTGCACGTCGCTGCCGCTGCTAATCCAGCACTGGCGGGGATTGAACGTGAAGCCCCAACAGTTGTATCTCGACGTGGGCAACAGCTCCTCATGTGTGCCATCAAGGTGCACATACTCCACAGACTGAATGCCAGCATAGTCTGCCAGGTAGTCGGCCTGGATGCTCGTCTTTTCCGCTGGCGTCCATTCCCAAGCCTTATGCTCATGGTTCACGACGTGATCGACCGAAGTCTTAAGTATACGGTGGCTCATGGTTCGACCTCCTTTCTGAGCGCAGCATGAATCTCGTCGAGCTCTTGCTCGCTGAAGTCCTTGCCGCGCGGGAGTCTACGACGGAGTAATTGGGCCGCGATCTTCCCAGCCGTCTGTGCGACCATCGAGTCCTGCCGGAGCTCTTTCTGATCTAGAGTCATCATGACCGCCTTCCGAATGGCGTCTCTTGCGCCGGTAAGTTCCAGGGCGTAGAGGTGAGCACTGAGAATCACAGAATCGCGCACCTTCTCAGTAAGGCTCTCGTATTGCTTCAGAATGGCAGGGGATAACTCTGTCCTGCCTCGGAATGCCTGTAGTTCCTTGATTCGCTCGAATGACAAGCGCATGACATAATCTGAACTTGCCGAATAAGCTAACCTCAACGCATGCCTGTCTTCGAGCATTACAAGTAGTCGTTCACTCTCATCAGGCATATTTCTCTCCTTTCTTTTTCTTTATGCCTCGCTCTGCTCACGATGAGCAGCTATTTGCCGTGCAAAAGCGATGCTGTGACCGTTCGGCTTCAACACGACAAGAGAATCACGTTTCTCCAAATTGTCAGCTTGGAAAGGGTGCTTCATCTCTTTCTCATCACGGGTCCCGCGGAGCGGCATCGCCGCCCCGCGATGACCCAAGGTGAATGGTACGCACACCAACCTGGTTGCGTATTTTCCAGCTACTTGCAGCTCGTAGCTTCTACGGCCTCGTACTTTGATTACACGACTGAGAAACCAACAGCTTTCTTGTTCCAATGGACTATAGCTCCATTGCTGTTGACAATGGTCCTGTCGTAAGCATACAGGGTAAGCGTGTAACCACACTTGTCCATGTTTGTAGTATTCAGCGACCATGATGCATTCCCATCACCCTCGTCAACCAGCGAGCCGTAACTGCGGCATTGAGGATCGGCCTGTGTTCCGTGGGTATGAGTGGTAGGCTGGAGTTCCAACGTCCATTTCCAGAAGTATGTGTCCAGTGCCCTCAGATGTCCAGTGAAAGTCCCTCCCTTGTTATAGCTGTGGCAGTCGCCGCCATCTATCACCAGATCCAGTGTATAGTCAGTATCGACCGCTGCATTCGGTGTGGGACTCACCAAATATCCCGTGTTATCGAGGACAATGGTAACTACTTGTGAGTAATGGATTACACTGCCTGGAGTAATCGGATAGTCTTTCGTGTATGCCAACCTGATGTCGTACTCTCCTTCAAATGATCCTGCACTCCACGACGCAAGCAAGCTGGTTCTTTCCAGGACGGGCGGTGTTGCGGTTGGATCTTCATCGTACGAAATCCAGCCATCTGCACTAGATTCAGTTTTGACCTCCTTTGGGTATTTGGAATCGAACGGGTTCGGGTGCATCAATTCAAAAGTCACTGAGTTCGTCACCGGCAACCATGCCCCTGTTCCGTGAGGCGTGTACTGAACCTGATAGCGGACCGTTCCGGGCACGCCTGTATTATAAATGCGTCCCCCAATTCTTACCAGCCCTCCGAAGGGTCTATCCATGGCCGGCTGAGAGCAATTCAATGGGTTAAGAACGGTCGATGGGTTAGCCAGGTACGTGATGGGACTTATGTCATCAATAGGAACATTGCCAACGTCATAGATTAAGTCCATGAGCTCACCGCTTGCCTGTCCGGGACGAATCTGAACGACAACATCAAGACTATTTCCCCAGTAATTGAGGTCGTTAGGATCGGTAGTTGAGGGCAGAACCGCCCATGACAGTACCGCTCGAATCCTTATGACATTGGGATTGTGGCATCCCTTGAGGTGTTGTGAGAAATTGGCTGGCAGCATGACGCTGTAATACAAACCATCGGTGGGAATATGGGCAATGTCGTGCACTTCAACGCTTGCTGTGCCGAGATAAGAGTCGAAAGTACCATTGTTATTCCAGTCAGCCCAGAAGGCAACATATTCCCTTGAGCCAGCCTGGCAAAGGTTGCCGCTGTATCCATATGGTTTCTTGACATGGATGACTGCGCCGAGAATATCCCCGATTGTATTGAGCCCTGCACAAGTGACTTCTTCATATGTGGTATCTGCTTTCTTTTCCTCAAGGACATCGGTGATCGCGCTTATGTTGATGTCTAATTTCTCAATGAGTGAAATATCCGTCTGAGCTGAGAGCGTAGACAGCGCCTTGCCACCTTTCAACATCGGATAGACCACCTCATAAACCAGACGATGATCGGGAACATCGGCCTTTCTGTAATCAGCCACAAGCTTGCTCCAAGGCACCGGTTTAGGTTTAAGAGTTGGGATCGCTGCTTTAATGTCGATGTTTTCCAGCAAATCGGCTTTCCCCAGAATCATATCCTTCTTGAGCAGGCATTCAATTGTGTTCGAAGGTTGAATCTGAATATCAGCATCAACGCTGTTGCCGAAGGGCGGAACGGCATTCGGGTCGAGAGACGGCATCTCGTTCCATGAAAGGACTGCCCGCACTCCGGGCGTAACCGCGGTGTCACAAGACTTTCGGTAATTGATTTCGTCAAGAGGTAGGTAGACCATATACTGCAACGGATGCTGAGGTCCGGGAGGCAAATCCGATATATCATATGCCTTGAAACTAGTAAGTCCCACGTTTTGAAATCCTGTACCATCTTTCCAGTCCACGAAGAACCGCACATATTCCGTGGAACCGTCTGAGCAGAGCCCCCCGCTGTAGCCGGTCTCTTGTTTGACGCTGACCACTGCTTCGATCTGAATCAACTGCGGATTGAACCCGACGCAAGTGAGTTCCTCCCAGTATGTATTACCCTGTACGGAAATGGGCTGTTTTGCTAAAAGATTGACCAAAAGTGTCTTGCGCATTTTAACCAACTGGCTGATTTTCTCATCCGGCATTTGGATATTCTTCTTTTCCTGCATTTTCAATTCCTCCTCTTTTCAAGATTCGGCTGGTATTTCCACGGTAATAGCCTCCACCAGTCACAAAAGGCTTTACCTTCCCCGTCGTAAATCATCTCATGTACCATCACCTCCTCTCACCTGGCAAAATGCAGACTCCGGTTAGCACAGACCGCACCATGGTGAAAGACACCCACGGGATCACGCTTGGGATGACTTTGTCTTGCTTGTCGCGCATACGTTTAGTTAGCTCCATGTGCGTCTTTACTTGTGTCACTGCATGCCTTGCACAAATGAGGAGCCTCTCTGACAACCTCGCCTCTGAAGAAGAACGAGTACCGCATTGCCTGTGGCCACACGGCGCCTGCTAAATGCATCGTCATGACTCCTCCAGGTCCTGATGCCATCCGGAAATGCTGCATCAGGAGTCTTCAATGACGCGACATGATTACTCAACGTCAGTCTTTCAGTAGGTATATTTGAGAAGGTAAATTTGTCGCCGCACTCTATAATGGGGGAATCACTTCATGATAGATGGTGCTGCGCCCCTAATACTATCGCAGGTATTACAGCGGTAATCTACCAGCCCTTTGAAACAGATGCAAGGAGAATGGGGGAAGTTCTCGTTTTCACCAATCCTGCTCCAGGTAATAAGAAATGTAGCTGCGGCACCTCAAATGTTGGTCATCCCAGTGAATAGCCGGGACTCACCTTCAGACAATCTGAAATTGAAAGGATTTGTCGGCGGAGGTGGGTTGCAGTCATCGGGAGACCCAGCTGTTCCTGGGGGCGGAGAAACCGGTCAGATATTTCTCAATATCGCGGACCAGCTGAACGGCAATCGTGGGCCCAGATCTGCTCTGAACCCGTTGCCCTCGGCAAGCGTTTTAGTCAACTCAAACTCTTCCCGCGAAACATGAAACAATTTCGGCTCGACGATGAGGAACTCCCCCCGCTCGTTCAGGATGTTCTTCAATTCTCCGAAGAACGAATTCTTGTCCGGGACTTCATGAACCATATAAAAAGCCAGGATGAAATCGACTCTTTCCGACACGTTGATTCCGTCCTTCGCGCATTTCACGAGGTCAATCCTCCGTTCCAGCTCCGTCCCCGCAATTTTGTCGCGGAGTTTCCGGAGCATCCCCTCCTGCAGGTCGGCCGAAATCACCTTACCGCTTCTGCCGACCATCTTCGCCATTTCGACGGAGAAGAATCCTGGGCCGCAGCCGATATCGAGAGCCGTCATTCCTTCCCTGACGTACGGTGCGAGTATCTTTTTCGGATTCTGAAGCCACCTTCTTATCCTGCTGTCGAGCGAATCGGCAAGCTCGACCGGACAAACTCTGTTTCTTTCGTTATTCATGTTTTCTCTTGATTGTGGATTCATGGCTGACCGGAATATAAATGCTCTGCAAGATTACTTACATCACCGATAGTTTTCTCTCGCTGACACAGTCCCTGACCGTTTTGGCGTGGGATATACAACCTGTACATCAGCGAGAAGGCGATTGATCTCAACCAGCACCTGGTTAAATATCAAAAAAGTGAACGAAGGATTATCTCTTTTCTCGACCTCATCCAACACGGTGACCAATCTGTCCCAATCATTCTTGTTCTTCTGCTGAGACCTGTACTTCTTAGTCACTGCAGGGCAACGGAGGGGATTATTCACATACGGCTCTGCTGATCCGCCCAGCACCTTGTGGTTCGATTGATCGAACGGAACAATCACTTGATGTGCGATAGTTCGCGCGTCGAATGCGCCTCGTCTCTTGTACGCTGTTTGAAGAGAATGGCAGTCAAGGTCCGGGTTCACACACTTTGCCAGAAGCTGAGTCGGCAGAACATAATGATAAGACTTGATTGGGCTTGTCAGACACCCTGCAATGAGATCCTTGATTCCCGGATGCTCACTTGATAGTGGATCACGAAACGTAGTCGATTCTATCTCCCTTGAGATTGTTTCCCATCGCTGATTGAGGAAGTCAGAACAATTCCGGACAAAAGGTTTGGCGGGATCCATAATCAGTAGTTCGTCCAGAGGATCTCTTGTCTCTCCTTCTTAATAGACATCGCCTGCTTCGGCTTTTCCTTGTGAATGTTCCAGTCCTTATGAAGCGTCCGCATCAGTTCGCAGTCGTACCCTGAGATCGCTACCTTTCCCTTCACGCCGTTCAGGAGTTCTGCAAGATCTCTGTGCTGTTCATCGCTCAGCTCAAACTGGTACGCCTTCGAATCACCGCGAGATTCGTGCGGATACGGCGGATCGCAATAGAAGAGTGTTTCAGCGCTGTCGTAACGTCGGATCACTCTCTCTGCCGAATCATTCTCGATCTGTACGCGGAGCAACCGTGTAGCGATATATTCGAGTCGATTGGAATTCATCTTTGAGATGCTTCATGGTCCTCTTCCTCGCACGCACTCTGACAACCGTTTCTATTTTAGCGAGAAGATCGTGCAAATGCAAGATCGGCCATGACGTGCATGTCTTCTCTCTTCCTCAAAGATAAGTCTCTGCCGGGTTGAATTAGCAATGCAGACCGGCATCGCCCCGTCAGTCAATTGATCCGTAATTTCATCTTCCCTTCATCTCTTCCATCGACAATATTCCCCGCGTCTTCATCCACTCGACGCACAGTGCGGGCCAACTGTCGACCGCACCGCGGTCCTCACCGAGTCCGAAACCGTGCCCTCCTTTTTCAAATATGTGGAGCTCGCACGGAACGCCTGCATCATGAAGCGCCGTGAAGAACTGTACACTCTCATTGACCGGCACCGTCTCGTCGTCCGCTGCATGCACGATAAATGTCGGAGGTGTGTCTTTGTCGACGAGATGAAAGTAAGGAATGAAGCTCGCCTTCGGGCCGAGACGAGCGTATTCTTCATCGGCATTCGGATGCAGCCAATCCAACGCTGGATACACAAGCACCATAAAGTCAGGCCTGCAGCTCACAGAGTCGATGTGATCCTTCATCGTGGTACGCTCGTAATGCGTCGCGAGCCCCGCTGCAACCTGTCCTCCCGCCGAAAAGCCGAGAATACCGACCATGTCCCGGTTGATGCCGTATTTCTTCGCATCTGCGCGGACGAGACTCATGGCCCGCTTGGCGTCATCGAGAGCCTGGTCGGGATTCAAACGGTACTTGAGCACGAAGGCCGCGATGTGGTTGTCATTGAGCCATCTTGCGACGCTCGTTCCCTCAAGCTCGATCGCGAGGTGATCGTATCCGCCGCCGGGACAAACGACAACCGCAGGGCGATTGGCATCGGGTTTCCCGGGGAGATAGACCGTGAGGTCAGGTTGATAGACGTCGTATATTCTTTCGTTCACGATTCTTTCCTTGTTTTTTTCGTTTCCCGCTCCCGGTGCAAGGCCGGGCCAGATGTTCACAGTTCGCTGGGCATAGACCGCATTCACCGAGAAGAGCGCCAACGCCGCCATAAATATCTTGATACGACCCATACCTATTCTCCTCTTTTCCTTATTATCTGTATTCCATCCCAGCCGCGCGGCCACGGAGACACGGAGGAGACATCACTAATAGCAACATTCTCTGTATCTCTCTGGCCTCAGCGGTTCAATTCATTTCCCTTCTGTCGCCCATCTCTCCTCCCACCCCGGATAAGCCTTGAGAACTTCGTCGGGGTAATTGCCGTACCACCTGTACCCTGTTCTCCGCTCGCGGTCCACCTTATCGAGCGAATACACGATCTTGTTCCCGCGGTTGCAGAAGAGCGGCCTGTCAGTACTGAGCTCGTAGTATCTCGACCAGATCGGCGGCGCGGCAGGATCCTTTACGACAACAACGTCGATCTTGGTATCATGGTAGCGGAACGACGCCTCAGGCGCCGGCACGGAGTCCACCCGGATCCCATATATTCTCGAATCGCGTAACCACCGGACGGCGCCCCGGACGGCCACTATGACGCGCGCGTCCGGGTGATCGAGGCTCATGAGAAACATGACGATGTCCGAGCTCTCGAAGCTGCACACCGAAGGGGGCTCGAATGTCCTCGCCCACTGCGGCCTCAGCGTGACGTTGTCGTGCTGCTGGCACCACGCCGTCAACTTGCCGTTTTCTTTTATCTGGCAATTCAATATGCAGTCGATTCCATTGTCGAATGCCTGTTTCACTCTCCCGCGGAGAGCGCCGTCGACAAAAGCGTAGTACGGCTTGCCCTCGACGATATGCTGCAGGACTTCCATTACGCCGATCATCGCGTCGTCGTTGAACGTGATATACCGGCTGTAGTCCTTTCGGAGCGGATAGAACTGCGGCCATCCACCGTTATTGTACTGAGCCTTGAGAACGAACCTAATGCCCCTGATGCAGGCATCCTTGTAGCGCACGTCCCCCGTCAGTGCGTACGCTTTAGCCAGATATTCAATTTGCGTGTGCGTTGTGCCGTTATCGAAAGTCGTGTTCGTGCGGTTCCTGGCTGCGAGGAGTGCCTGCTTCTGTTCCGGCGTGAGAATCGCAAGCATGTCGTAGTTCTTTGGCCATCCGCCGTTGTCCTTCTGATAGAGAAGGATGTTGTCGGCGATGTCACGGAAGTCCGTCGGCGGGTAGCGCCTCCGTTCCTTCGACGGGTTTATGACATGGTCTTCGTCACGGATATCGTACCAGTGATGCGCGCTGTCGTAGAAACCGGATACGTCTATCACACTGCCTGTGTCGTTCCTGGTGAGGTCCTGTGCGCAAACAACCGTCGCGGCAACCGACAGGACGGTGAAACAAAAGGCAAATCGGGAAATCATGGCGTCTCCGATCATTTGGTTTCGTACTTCTTGATTACGAGATACCTCAACTCGGTGTCTCCGGCGTTCCGGATCCCGTGTTCGACGTTCGACGGGCAATAAAGACTCGTGTACGGTCGGACAACCTTTGTCCTTCCGTCGAGGTAGAACTCTGCTTTCCCCTGCAGGACGAAGAAGAATTCATCTTCAACATGATGATGCGGTGCATGAGTCGCCTCGTGCGGACGGACGACGCTTAGTTTTACTGTCTTTCCATCGGCGAAATTCCTATCGGCAAACCAGTATTGGTAACCAGCTTTCGTCGATTCGACCTTTGCCTTGTCGAACTCATTGACACAGTTGTCGATCGTGTAGGCGCACGTGTCCGGCGGAGCCGCATAACGCGCCGTATTTACCGGTAAAGTACCTGAGAACAAAAAAAGCCACATCGCTGCGGCCGAGTACAAGAGAACGATGTTTTTCATGGCATGCCCTTTGGATTTATGTCAAGAACTTCGAACGTTCGATTTGCGTGGCAGTGGCTGTTCCGATTCGGAAAAGCAGCACACTGATAACACTGAGCAACACAAGACTACCACGGATCAGATTGTGATCAATAATCTTGTCCGTGAGAATCTGTGCTTCGTTTGCCGAAGGCATTTCGTCGGAATTGTGTAATCCGTGTGCAAGGATTGGACGGTTGGATTTGGCAGCAAATGCCGCGCACGTTGCATCTACTATTCAAAGTAGGCCACCACCACCAGCGGACTCTTCTAGCTGTCCAAATCCATGTCGACGACCGGCACGTCCCAGTGGCCGGCGAGTATCTCAAACCGGCGTTGTTCCTCTTTCCTGTAAGTCTCCTGGTCGGGGAAGAGCTCGCGCGCGAGCTTCTCTTCGCTGAAGCCGTCGTCCGTAACCTGAATGTTCTTCCAGACGATAGTCACCCTGAAATCCCATCTCCCGTCTTCGGTACCGTGAAGCCAGGGACGCGTCAGCGTGAGTCTCAGTATCCTCCCCATCTCCAGCTGCTTCTTCAAAAGAGGATGATGGTTCTTCCGATAGAGTCGGACGAACTCGTCGGCGTGTCCCCATTGCGTCTTGTAATAGTATTCAACGGTGTAAGGCTTGTCCTGTGATGACGTATTGTTTTTCATGATTTAAGATAATGCCGTAACGAATGAATTAATATGAGATCGAATCTAAGATTGAAGCCCCGCTTCCGCGGGGCTTCGTTGAAACTCGATGTCTGCCGGACTACTCAGCCGCCGATCTCCACGGCGACGAATCTCGATATGTACGAGTTCCCCTGCTTCGACATGACCCGGAGCATAACCGCGTCTCCCTCTTTTTTCTCCTTGAGGACATTCGTGAAGTCCTTCGGCGAGTTTATCTTCTGGTGATTGACTTCGGTGATTATGTCGTTCGTTTGCAGGGTCCGCTCTGCTGCCGGACCGCCGGGCGTAACGCTCGCGACTAGCACGCCGTGGTCAATCCCGGCGTCCTTCATGGTCTTTTCGTCAAGCGGCTGAATTGCGATCCCGAGCTTCGCAATGTCGATCCGGCCGGATTCATCGGGCTTCGAATCTTCCGGCTGAACATCCTGATCATCGCTCGCCAGATCCTTCCGGGATACTTCGCTCAATGTCACGTTCTTAGAGATCGTCTTGCCGCCGCGAAATATGCTGAGCGTAACCACATCCCCGGGTCTCATCTCGGCGATCAGCATCTGTATTTCGTTCGCAGCATCGACCTTCTTCCCGTTTACAGCGAGTATGACATCGCCTGCCTTGACGCCCGCCGCCTCGGCCGGGCTGTTCGGAAGCACATCCTGGATGAGGACGCCCTCCGGCTTCGGCAGACCGAGAGCGCGCGCATCAGTTTCGTCAATTCCCGATTTCAACTGCACGCCGAGCATGGGCCGGTGGACTTTTCCGTAGGCAATGATATCCTCCGCTATCTTCCTGACAAGGTTAATCGGGATTGCAAAGCCGTAGCCTTCGTTGTAGCCGCTCCGCGTGGCAATGGCGGAATTGATCCCAATAACCTGTCCGCGAATGTTGACGAGGGCGCCGCCGCTGTTACCGGGATTGATCGCCGCATCTGTCTGGATGAAGTTCCTTATTCCCCACCTGTCGGCGGAGATGTCGATGTCCCTGCCGAGCGCGCTGACGATTCCTGCCGTAACGGTAGAAGTCAATCCAAGCGGGTTGCCTATTGCCAGAACCCACTGACCGACTTCGACGCTGTCCGAGTTGCCTAACGATGCGATCTGGAGATTGTCGGCATCGATCTTTATGACAGCGACGTCAGTGGTCGGGTCGGTTCCGATTAATCTCGCCGGAAAAGCTCGCTTGTCGAAGAGTTTGACTTTGATGCCGTTCTTGTCCGCGTCTTCGACGACGTGATTGTTGGTAATTATATACCCGTCACGTGTCACTATGACGCCGGATCCCATTCCCTTTTCGGGCTGCGGGTTGGGGAAGTTGAATTGAAAATTATGGAAAAAGGGGATGTCGGGCATCTTCGCTCTCGGTGTTGATGTAACCATGACACTGACGACAGCCGGTGTGACGGCCTTCGAGATCTCGATGAAAGCGTTCTGCGTCGACAGCAAATTGATGTCTCCCACCGGGATGGGCGCCGGTCCGCCCAACTTCACTTTTTCGCCGGAAAAACCGAAAGTCTGACCGACTCCGTCAAAACTCGTAACGAGCAGTGCCCCGAAGACAATTCCGACCGCAACAAGGAGCGCCGCGCCCACCAACGTTCTCTTATGCATACTTATTTCCTCCGAATCATATTTAATGCTGCACTCCGCGCCCGGGTTCGTGCAACGATGCTGCCAGGAACTTCAAGGACCTTATCTCCTTCAAAGTGTCCGAATGCCTCTTCAAGTAAACAAACACGAAGTTCGAAAGTTCATTCTGGAGAGTCGGCTCCATTTTCGCCTTCGCAACCGCAGCCGGACTCAAGCGCACAAAACTTCTCAACACCAAAAGGGCAGAACTGGAGAGAAGGAAGCCTTCGTTCAAATTTGCCGAACACTTCTCGCATACAGGAGCGCCCTTTTCGATAACATAGTAAACTTTCTGTTCCCTCTCAAGGTCGATGGGTTTCCTACAGATGAGACAGTTGCTGAAATTGGGGGTGAATCCGAGCCCGATTGAGAGATTGATGCCGAAATGCACAAACGTGTTCCGCGGAGACGCATCAGCGCCGTCCAACGCGCTCAGCGAATCCACGAGGAGATCAAATACCTTCTCGTTCTCTTCCTCGTCATGCATTACACGGTTTGTGATTTCTACGAGTGACATCGCTATTGAGAGACGGTCGACATCGCTCGTAAGCGACTTGAAGTACCTCACGAAATCACTCGACGATATATATTGCAGCTCGCGGTTCTCGCGGCGGTAGAAGACGATCTGCAGGTAATTCAGCGGCTGGAGGAGTGACCCGAACTTGCTCCTCGGGTTGCGCACGCCCTTGGCGATAGCACTCATCTTCCCGTAGCGCTTCGTATAAAACGTCACGATCTTGCTCGTGTCGCGGTAGTTCACCGCTCTCAGTACGACGGCTTCGGTTTTCTCGATCGACACAATTATAATTTAAGATGGGTTCATGGCAATTCCACGTTACGGCGGCATATGGCAGAGGAATGACGGAATAATGGATTAGTGGATTGCAGTGATGGCGTCCCCTCTCCTGAATATGGGATCAATGGACGGATAAGCTGCGGTCGTCTCTAAGACGGCTCTATTTCATTACCACCATTTTCTTCACAGCATTCCACCTGTCTGTGCTGATCCGGTAGAAATAGACTCCTGAAGACACCTGTTCACCGTTCCTGTTGAAACCGTTCCAGGTAAGCTCGGTGTACCCCGCAGGATATTTGCCATCTGCGATCCGCGCGACTTCTCTGCCAACTATATCATAAACAATGAGCCTCACATGCGATGCCTTCGGCAACTTGAACGCTACCTTCGTCGATGGATTGAACGGGTTCGGGAAATTGTTGTAAAGCTTA
>CAZRXH010000083.1:0-14685 GCA_964603995.1 uncultured Bacteroidota bacterium
AGACCAACGAAAACGTTTAAAAAGCCCCCTCGATTCGCAACGAAAACGCCTTGAAACCAGTTCAAAGCTCCTGTAGTGTAGTCCGGCCAATCATTCAGCCCTCTCGCGGCGGTCGGCCTGGAGGCCTCCGAGGTCTCCGGCCAAACCAGAGACAGGCTGAGACCCGGGTTCGAATCCCGGCGGGGGCATCTAACCTGGCAGGTCATATTGCTGGGCCTTTCGGCCAGACCACTGTGCTGTGACACTTTGTCGTCTGTAAAATATCGTTTCGTTCTCGACTCTTTATTTAAATACTCCCCGTCATCATCGGGGGTATAATGCCCTGTTTGTTAGACATCCTCCGAGATTCGTATTCAAAGGAGAGTGAACTTGATCTTTGTGGAGACTTGCTATGACTCGTACGTTAATCGTGAACACTCGTGGCGAGGTCGAGGTAGACCCGTTCAACACGAAGGGCCTCGCCGAAAAATGGCTGGCCAGCCTCAAGACAAACGACGGGATCGATTATGCCGCTTTACGGCAGAATACGCCCGCACACAGCGAGGCAATCATCCGATACGTCATTGACCTCGCCGCAGGAAAAAACACGGCGAAAGGGCACAAAAAAGGCCCACGCAGCCCCGCACATCTCCTCAAAGCGCGCGACCACTTATCCATGGTCTTCCGCATCTTCGCACGAGAAACAGGGAAAGAAGGCCTTGATTTCACCGAGGACGAAGTCTTGACCGTGTTCCAAGGGTTGCGCCTCGGCACCATCAAGAACAAACGCGGCACGCCCTACCTCGACGGCGGGACATATGCGAAGATCTTCAGCGCGTTCTGGCACTGGCACATCCGCACACAGAAACGAAACGGCGTCGCCGTTTTGGATGTGGTGGAGAGTTTGGATACTGGCCGCGACCACAAACCGAAATGGCACCACTTCACACTCAAGGATGCAGAGCGCATGGCGGATGCCGCTCCACGGTACGAATACAAAGCCCTAATCTACTTTCTCTTCGATACCGGCATCCGTGCACCCAAGGAACTGATGAATGTCCGCGCAATGGACATCGCACCCATCCTCGGATCGAACCAGTTATTGCTCACGATACGAGAAGAAACGTCCAAAACGTTCGGTCGGAAAATCAAGCTCATGCTCTGCAGCGACATCATCCGCAAATACATCGAAGAGAACAAGCTCTCCGGTACAGACTTCCTGTTTGCGTGCAGCCCCATCATCTACAACCGCGTCTTGGCGAAGCTCGCGTACAAGGTCTTAGGTGTTGGAACGCCGCAAGAGCAACGCAAACCGAACGGTCAAGTCCACAAGACCCTGATCAGGCGCGGCATCACCATGTACGACTTCAGACACAACTCAGTCTGCCATTATTTGCCCATCTACAAATCTGAGAACCAGATGAAGTACCGGTACGGCTGGAAGAAATCTGACATGATCCATTATTATTCTGAATACATCGGGATGAAGGACACCATCACCGAAGACGACATGCTGGTGGACACCACGAAAACGCAGCTTGAACAAGCGCTCGCAAAGGAACAACAGAAGACGAGCATCCTCGAAGAACGCTTCACCGCAGAGAAAACAGCGATGGAAGAACGCATCCAGAAACTCGAAACAATGATGCTCCAACGATTCGCCAACAACTTCTGAAGGAAAGCCTACTTGAAAATCCTGTGAGAGGTTACCTTATGGGACGCACCAGGGTTTCCTATTCGCCCGTGCCGCCCGAAAACAAGCAGCATAGGCTTTCCTCTTGGCTTTCCTCGACGGAGCAACCGACGACAAGAAAGATAAGATTCAACCCCTAACTCGTCCCCGCCAGAGAGATCATCTTATGGGCGCATTTAGGGTCCTAATATCGGCTATAAACCCCGAATTCGCGGAGCTTTGGCCTTTATCTTGGCCTTGAATCGACGACGCCACCGACGAGAAGAACACACGAAAAACGGGAACGATTCGGACCCTAATTCTTCCGCTGCCCGGCTCATATCTTCTGGGCAAGTTTAGGGTCCTAATATCGGCTATAAACGCAGAATTCGCGGAGCGTTGGCTCCAATTCAGGGTCCTCATCGAGCACGGCACCGACGACAAGAAAACGCGAAAAACCAGAATTATTCAGACCCTAAATTTCCCACCGCCCAACTCATACCTTATGGGGCGTTTTAGGGTCTGATAAAACCGCCGTGTCGCCAGAATTCACGGAGGATAGGCTCCGATGTTGGCTCTGACCGACGACGAACAAGAATTGACACCCTAACCTCCTCAGAAAAGAGATATCATCTTATGGGCACGTTTAGGGTGTCGATACGGGCTATAAACCGCGAATTCTGCCCGGATAGGGTGTCATTTAGGGTGTCAATCGACGACGCCACCGACGACAAGAAAACGCGAAAAAAACGAAATTATTCAGACCCTAAATTTTCCGCTACCCGGCCCACACCTTATGGGGCGTTTTAGGGTCTGATAAAACCGCCGTGTCGCAAGAATTCGCAGAGGATAGGCTCTGATGTTGGCTCTGACCGACGACAGCATGAATAAAGTGGTGTACGAAAAGATCAATCGAACAAATTCGCAAAAAAAACTGCCCGAGGAACTGAAGAAGAACGAGGGGAAATATATTTCGTTCGGAACCCTTTCTTCTTCGCAGTCTCTATGTCAACAGGACCATTATCACCTACAATCAATATCTCGTTTCGTTCTGCCCCGATCTTGCGTCTGAGCTCTTCATAGACAATTAATTTGTGATAAGACGGACCATAATCAACCATTGAAGTAACTGAATCAATTGAATCGCGTATGCTCAATGCCGCCAAGACCCTGTTTGCATAACCTATCGAAGCGAGTGTCACGACGTGTTTTGTCGAGGGGGTCTTCGAGAGTAAACCTTCCAAAGCAGCATCTCTAAAGAGAAATTTCTCTGGATTGACTGCGTCGAATACTTGTTTCAGATATTCTACGGGCGTAAGCCCTAGAGAAAGAAAACCATGATAAGGATGAGGATATTTCTTTGGCAGTTCTCTGTAAAGCGACTCGACATCGGACAGAGTCAAGCATTTCCGTCTGGCAATCCATTCTTTTGTGATTATTCTCAACTCCGAGGTCAAAGGATTAGCGGCAGGGTAAAGCGTCCCGTCCAAGTCAAAGATGATTGCTTTCGGAGAGGCCATAGACAATCACGGTTCGAGGATAATCTTAACCGCACCTGTTTGATATTTGTTGGCGGCAACATCAAGAGCTTTGCCGAAATCGCGCAGAGGCAACACATGCGTTATAATCTGCGAGAAAGCCGCAGCATTTTCTGACAGCAAGCGAAGTGCCTGATCAAACTCGTTACAGTCTCCGCGCAGATCATAGGAATTCAGTCCTTGGAGCGTTGCTTCTTTACAGAACAGATTACGAAAGGGAACAACACCAAAATATCCTGTCGAATAGACTCCTTCTACAAGTATCTTTCCACGAGGCTTCACGAGACGTGTGGCCTGTTCGAGTGTTTCCGATTGTGAACGACCAACCGCCTCCACAACAACATCGAACGAAGATGCTTCGAGTTCGGATGCTGCGCTTGCGGAGACATACTGCCCTCCGAGAACGTCTATGAGATGCGCTTGTGTGTTTCCCACAACAGAGACCTTGTTACCAAACCTGTTGAAAATGGAGAGACAGCTTAATCCAATCGAACCATCGCCGATAATCAGAACAGATTTGTCAACTGGCTGCCCGGACTGGTTGTAGGCATGCAAGGATGCGGCAAAGACATCAACCAATGCCGCGACACCAAAGGATAAAGAGTCGGGTATCTTCCGTACGCTTTCTGCCGGAAGAACCACATAGTTAGCAAAGGATCCCGGTAGATTCTTCCCTAGCGCCTCAAGAGACGGACAAAGAGCATACATCTGATCCACGCATTGTGGACATGAATAACAAGGTTTGAATGGAATTCCTGTGACTCTGTCACCGACAGAAAACGAGTCGACGAGTGAGCCAATCTCAGCTATCTCTCCTGAAAACTCATGACCGAGTATGTTTGATTTCAATTTGTCTGCTGAGCGAATCCGTTGAATATCGCTGCCGCACAACCCTGTCGCTCGTACTTTGATTTTTACATCATTCTGTGTTCTCAGTGAAACTTCAGGAACATCAAAATACGATGCCTCGTGACGGTCATTTAAGACTATGGCTTTCATCATAGATACTCCTTCAAACGCGTCTTGTCGCCATTACTTGCGTTAATGACTTCAATGAGCTTTTCTAACGGAAGACCAGTTTTCACAACATCTTTGGCGGCCAAATAGCCCTCACGCACAGTCTCAGACCGTCCTGCAACATAGAGGACAGTACCTGCATTGATACAGACTATGTCTTCATGGGCGGATTGTCCTTTGCCTGCGAGCACATCTATTGCATACTGGACATTCTCTCGAACAGTCGCCCCCTGAGATATACTTTCAATCGAGTATCGTGGAATGCCTAACGCTTCAACGGGATCAAAGAGTTTCATCTCTCCGACATTCCCATTTTTAATCCCTATGACCCTCGCGGCACCGTTGACGCCGACTTCGTCGATATAGTGGATGTTATCGTATGTGCTTGCCACAATCATGGCATTCTTAACACCATATTCTTTGAGCACTTCAGCAGAAAGTTCGACATTCGGATGGGCGAGACCATAGACCATATGATCAAACTTCACAGGACTCGCTAGCGCAGCAAGACCAAAACTCAGCGTGTGAGGAACATAGAAACGTCCACCATAGATGCTGTCAAATTTTGGAAGCAGACTCTCAATAGAGAATGCACCAAAACGAGTGTGGGTGATAACTTTACACATCTCGTCTTGAGAGATATTCAAATTAAATCCCACCTCTCGCAAGAAGTCCGCGGATCCGGTCATCGAACTTGTCGAAGTCGAAGCAGGTTTTGCAGTATAGACGCCCAAGGTCGAAGCTATTAGGAGTGCGGGCGTGGAGACATTTATAGTCTTATATCCTTTTTTTCCGCTGCCAACAGAACATATCAAGTGCTCATTTCCCGGTAGGTCTAACGATCGCCGAGAATTGACATCAAAGTTGTCCAGTTTGAAGCAGGCATTGAGCAGCGCGACGACTTGGTCTTTCGTCGGTCTTCGGCTCATCAAGCCAGTCAATATCGAACCGATCTGAACATCACGTATTTTGGGATCCGAACAGTTTAGGACCTGCTCGAAGGCGCCACCCAGCAAATCAGCAGATATTTCAGCGTCAACGTTCAGTCGATATAGGACTTCCTTGACCTTGCCATTATCCATGTGATTCACCATTTCGAGCAAATATCAACGAGCATATCGAGGTACTCTTCCTTTGCATGCCTCCACGAAGTACCTCTGGAGAGACAAGCATCATAGTTTCGACTGAGTTCTTTAGCGTTCAGTTGACTGACGCCCGCCATCATCTGGTAGACAACATTATTTTCCGGTTTGTCGTAGTCACCTTCACCATTACGGATCCTCTCTTGAATTAGCCGAGCATCCATATTGGCAGTAATTCCTGACTCGGGGAAGCTTTTCGACATCTTCGGATAGCCATAGAAACCCTTGATGAGTGGGGAATAAAGTCCGGCAAGAGTCATCTGAAACCCACCCGTGTCCGGATCCGACATCATTCGTTCGACGGTCTGTTTGCCAAATTGAACATATTTGTGCTCGTCAATGCCAAGCATCACCATGACGGAGTCAAAACCATCGTGGAGGTTGAGATGAATGAAATCCGCAGTCATGAGATTCAATGAAAGTTTTCGCCGGTAGCTCATATCTGCATCGACTTTCCCAGCACCAGTGTAAAATTCATGAAGATCTTCTTCAGAAGCATTGAACATATCATCATCCATATAATGTCCTATGAGATATGCGGTTCGCAAAACATCTGGCGAGGAATATTGCGATCGAAGGATTGATGGAGGGCGGGGATCGAAACCGAGTGCGAGAACAAAATCCTCATATTTCTTCGCAAGTTCAATCGTCTGAGCCAGCGGTTTAGCTTTCCCGTTATAGGCATCGAGATCCCCGAGAACCATATTTACAGGCACTCCCGCACGCTGCAGAGCAATAGAACGCAGAATCTGGGACATTGTGCCTGCGTGCGGCACCCCGGAGAGACCGAAGCCAGTACTTACAATCGCGTTCTTCCCATCCTGAATGCTCTTCGCGAAGATATCGCCCTCATGATGGCAAAGCCATCTCCGTTGGAGATCTTCATCCTGGAGCGTCCCGAGAGAGAAGTTAATCCGTCCAAAGCGGAGAGGATCATAACCAAACAAGCCCATAATCTCTGCATAGTATGCATCGTCGAAGGCGATCTGTTTCATGATTCCACGAGGCTCCATATATAGCAACATTTATAAATGTTTCTAATTTTACCACTTATAAATAGTAATAAATGAACGCGATGTACGATGACAACCAAGAGAGAAACCGGCGCAATAATCGAGAAAATGATTCGACCGCTTGCACGGAAGGATAAAAACGGAAATGAATACTACCTTCCCGACCACAGCAGGAGCATAACAAAGATCGGTTCAAGAATATTACCCCTCCTGAAGTCAGGGAGACCTACGACAGTCTTCAGCTTCGATGCAATAAACATCTTCCAGTTCGTCAAGCACTTTCATGGAAAAATTGACTTCTCTCAACTCGAGGTCCTTTCGAGCGTTTTCCCGACAGGGTCTGCGAGTGCCTACTCAAGCATCTTCTTCGGCAAGACTGTACAAGAGCACAAGGTGTACGGCAGCGCATATTATAATCCGACGCTCGTAGCATTGCAATCTGTGCTCTTTGACCAAGCTTTCACGCTGCAAGGAGAACCGTTCGAGGCGCAATTCAAGACAACTGAGAGATCGATCTTGAACTCGAGCGTAAGACCGACAAATTTTATACAGATTAAATACGCAGCCACAGATATCGCACTTGCGAGAAGCTTTGAAGGATCGGCGAAAAGGACTGACCTCTCCCCCCAAGACAGTTATGAAGAAGATATCATGAGCCAACTCGACGTGCTGCGAATGACGTTGCGAGAAGATGGCCGAACCAACAATTGGTGCTATCTTGATTTCGATACCATCATGCACAGAATGGGGACAAAATCGGAGAAGACTACAACACTCCTACGTAACACAGCAAGAGAGATAACTGATATCTGCCGCACGAACTCAGGAACAAACTATGTCTTTCTATCCGATCATGGACAAATCGATCAAGAAGATGTGAAGAGATTCGACTATGCCTCGATCCACGACAAATGTTATGCTATGAACGGAGGTTCGGGACGGACACTCTACATCTACTCCCGAGAGAAGGGTGCGATGCAACAGGTTCGCGAAACGGTAGGCGACACGGGAATCGTCTTGACCAGAGGGGACCCTCATCTCGACGAAATATTTGGGTTCCGGACAAATGGTGTGAAAGAGATTGGAGACGTCGTGGCGATTGCAACAAACCCATCGTTCCCGAGCTACGGGTACAATCTCAAGGCAGAACACGGAGGCCTCTGCAAGGAAGAACTGTTCGTACCATTCATGGTTGTGAAAAATGGATGATCTCCTCTTCGTCGACTGGGACGACACTCTGGTCCACAACAGAAGGACCGTCCAGAAGTTCAAAGAGCGAAGACTCTATGAGCGGATACTTGCAGAGAACGGCGTCACAATCTCTAAGGACATCTCTCAGGTGGTGGAGTCGGTCACGAGTAAGTTCAGTATTATGCCCCCCTCTGCGAGAAGAACGACCAACACATTCTATCAGATGCTTCTCGAGGAGATCGGCGCTGAAAATCGAATGGATCTTGCAAAACGGCTTGAAGAATCATATTGTCAGACATACGCGGAGATAACCGAATTCATGCCGACAGCGAAGGAATTCCTACAAATAATCAAGGAAAGAGGAGCCCGCACAGTATTAGTCAGCGATGGATTCTCAAATCGTATCGGAAACCAACTCAGACGATTTGGACTAGAAGACTATTTTGCGGTCTCGCTCTTTTCAGACCATAATGGTTTCAAGGAAGAAGGGATGATTTTCAAGGAAGCACGTCGGATCTACGGCTATCAAAAGAGCCCAACATTCATAGGGGACAACCCTCTGACTGACAAGCTAGCCGAGAAAGAAGGTTTCAGAGTCATCCTCGTCGATAACCATTACTCAGAATATACTGGGATTGAAAGAACCACCTTAGTCGATACGTTGCTGGATGCAGTGAGAGCGCTAGAATAGATTTAAATAGTTCTGGGGATAATCTCACACTATGAACAAAGGTTGTAGTTTCTGTCAGATAGTGCGAGGCGAATTGCCGTCAACAAAAGTCTATGAGAACAAGGCAGTCTACGTTTTCGCTCCCTTGAAGGAGACAGTCATAGCACCAGGTCACATGCTCGTAATCCCAAAAAAACATTATGACGACCTGTATGAAATCAAAGCGTCTGAACTCGCAGCAATCATGAGGACGATAAAAGTCATAGCAGAAAGACTACGAAAGAGAATGGGCGCTGACGGACTGAACATCCTGCACGCATCAGGAAAGTCAGGTCAGCAATCGATAGGTCATTTCCACATCCATCTCATCCCCCGATTCAAGAACGATGGTCTTGATACCTGGCCGAAGACGGGGTACCGTGAGAAAGAATATCCGCAGCGCTATCTCCGCATGAGCGAAGAGCTACGCTGATCTCGTCGTCAGAGCATAATGTGCCATGACTGCTTCTTGCAGCAGATGCAGCTTATGACCGGGACGTTGAGAGAGCGAATAGCCACGGGGCTCCTCAATCCGTTTTCCAACAACATAGAACTGGTGGTACGCACGCTCGAGCAGCTCTTGTTTCCTCTCAATAGGTATCCGCTCATACTCTCCGAAGAATGCCGTGTCGCTGAGGAACTTATCCATATCTCCGAACGAGTCTCGAAGATACGGCGGGACGTAGCGATCGGTCAAGACGGTGCCAGGATACGGTGTCGTGATGAAGAAGAAAGCATAATCCAAAGAAAGGCCAGAGGCAAAGTCTATTGTCGACTGAACATCCTCTTCTGTCTCTGTAGGGGAACAGATCATGAAGGATCCGTGAGTAAGCAAGCCTGCAGCCTTGCTCTCGTCAATCGTCCGCCGTATCTGGTCAAGACGCTGTTGCTTGCCGAAGAGATCGAGTATCCGCTGCGTCCCGGCTTCAATCCCGAATCGTATCACACGGCAGTTGGAGCGAGAGAACTCGTCGAGAACATCTCTAGGAACGGTGTCGATACGAGAGAAGATATGCCAGGGATGATCATATCCGGCGAGCATTCGCGCCATCTCGAGATTGCGTGCCTTGCCGCCAAGAGTGAAAGTATCGTCGACGAAGTTGATGTAGAAAGTCTCTGAAAGAGCATCATATCGAGAGAAGAAATCATCCAGTTCTGCACGAACATTATCGACAGATCTGAACGTGACCCTCTGGTCCCAATAGTTTGGCGAGACGCAATAAATGCAGGGAGACGGACACCCTCTTCCAGTAATCACGTTAAGCCGTGATTGAGTGTAATAGTCCTGAGAAATTATATCCCGCGCGGGGAAAGGGAGGCTATCCAGATTGCGTATCCGCTCAGCATCCGGATTCCTGACAATAGTGGTGCCCGAGAGATAACTAATTCCCGGTATGCCCGAAGGATCACTCTTCTCAAGGATGGCCCTACAGAGATGCAGGAAAGTGCTTTCGCCCTCTTTCCTGACAACAAAGTCCGCGTTGGCGTGAAGCAGAGAGGATTCGTCGCAGAAGGTCGCATGAGGACCGCCGTGGACTACAATCGCGTCCGACTCGCGCTTCAAAAGTCCGGAGATTCTCGCGAGATCACTAGACAAGAGCGTAAAGCTTGGCAAACCGACAATTTTCGGCGAAGAAGAGAGCGTTGAAGCAACAATATCATCTATGCTGCAAGGCCGCTGACCGGTGCCGTTGAAGACGTTGAGATCGAGTAAATCCACCGTTATCGCGTGCTCTCGGAGGTACGATGCCAGATAGAGCAGACCCAATGGTTCGGCATACTCGACCTTTCGCTGGACGTCTTGAGAGAGATGAGCACTAACTCCGCGCGGAGGAGGATTGATGAGTAGGACGTCCGCCATTTTACCTGATAAATATCACTTTGTTTGAATCTGACTCGTTCCGTATCTTCTCCAGAGCGCGATTCGCTTTGTCCATGGCAAAAAGCGAGTGTGTCGAATTTCCGACGCCGACCTTGAAGTCAAAACCTTCTTCGAGAAGATCGTCGATGATTCCCTGAAAGAAATCGCTCGTTTTTCCCGTCGTGAGCGAGACAAAGTTGTCGCCACCAATGAAGAAGAGCATAATCTTGGTGCCGTTGTAATAAGCGAGTTTGTTTGTCAGAGCAGTCTGGGCCTGAAGAATGTACTGGTGGACATCATATGCGGACTCTTTGTCGGTGTGCGTCTGGGTTATGTTGTTCAAGTCGAAATGCCCGATTTGCACCGCTTCGTTATCAGCAGTTCCCGCCTTGAAATCGAAGACGAGCGTCTCGAGCCTACTCGGATCCTGAGCGCTCCCCGCAGCGTGAAGTAGCTTCGTCGCCTTAATCTGCGCGAGGTATGGGTTGGAATCACGGGAAATGGCCATACTTGTGGAGACCGCATAGCGATCATTGAAGGCAGTCTGTATGCGTCTGTGCTGAGCTATGGAGACACCACTCGAAAGGACGAGGAAGGTATCCTGACGAAAATTGAGCGTTAGAGAGTCGTACATCGCGAAAGCATTCACGAGAAAAGCGTACGCTTCAGATTGGAACGAGAGAATACTCGATTCCAGCCGGGGCTTCGGCGTGACGGTCCAAGGACCGTAGTTATCGAGCTGGACGATCGTTGTCTGGACCACGAGTCATCAACCATCATGCTTGAAATAGAGCTGCCGAGCGAAATTCTTTCCGACTTGCAGCACGGCACCATCTTCCGGAGATAACCGATAATCAAGATTAGTCACAGGTTCAAGGTTGAGTCTCACCGACTTCTGTTCAATAAGCCGTCTGGCTTCACTATTTGATTTTGCCCTTCCGGAAAGTCGCAAAACACTGACAAGAGAGAGGTCGTTGTTTTGAGAATAATGCACATCAAGTCCCTGAACGATTTCGGGAAGAGATTTCCTCTGGTGGACCGTCTCAAAAGCATTCTGCGCGTTGATTGCAGCATCGCTTCCGTGATAGCGTGTAACAAGCTCTCGCGCAAGTTGTTTCTTGTAAAGCATGGGATTCTGGCTCCCCGTCGATACTGCGGATTTGATCGCTTCGAGTTCAGCGACACCGACATCAGATATCAATTCGAAGTACTTCACCATAAGCAAATCAGAAACGGACATGATTTTTCCATACATATCCTCGGCAGGTTCAGTCACGCCAATTGCATTTCCCAGACTCTTACTCATCTTCTTGTGTCCATCAAGACCTTCAAGCAAGGGCAAGATGATAACAACTTCCGGAACCTGGCCGTGCGCAGTCTGAAGGTCTCTGCTCGCCATGAAATTGAAGAGTTGGTCGGATCCCCCGAGTTCTACGTCAGTCTTCAGATGAACTGAGTCATATCCGACGAGAAGCGGATAGAAGAGTTCAGCAACAGAAAGCGGCCTGTTCTCAGCAATTCTCTTGCTGAAATCTCTTCGTTGTAGCATCTGTTGAACGGTGTATTTTGATGCGAGATTTATAAGATCTTCACCGGAAAAAGCACCAAGCCAATCGCTATTATAGAGCAAGGTGGTCTTTTCAGGGGTGAGTATCTTAAAGACTTGCGTGGTATATGTTTCTAGATTTCTAGCAATCTGTTCGTTACTCAACATAGGCCTCGTTTCAGAACGACCGCTAGGATCCCCTATTTTAGCAGTATAATCGCCAATGATGAGGTGAATATTATGGCCCATATCCTGAAACTGCTTGAGTTTCTGAAGCGGAACTGTATGACCCAGATGGATATCTGGCGCAGTAGGATCTATGCCAAACTTAATGTTGAGGACGCTCTGTTGACTCAGTTTTCTCCTCAGTTCATCCTCTGAGAGGATATCGAGAGTTCCACGTTTTATGACTTTAAGCTGGTCTTCTAATGGCATAAGGATGTGCCTCAATGATGAAAAGAATAAAATTCGAACATATTTATAAATGTTGTCATTTATAAGTGATTAATATGTGCAATCTCTCGGACACTTTTGAGACTCCCGCACTACATTCTCCGAGCGTCCGTTTTAGGCCAGGAAAACCCTCGGAGGAGCATGGTTGAACCTACTATCGTTCTGAGCGTCGGAAAGTTCAAAGAGCTTCTGCTGCATGGCTGGCATTTGCTGCCGCCGGAGAAGCAAGCGGAGCTTGTTAGCCTCGGTTTCTACCCTCGAGAGTGATCCCGCCACGTGACCTGCCAGGTCGCGGGTCCGGCGGGAGCATCTTACCCGGCAAGCCATAATCCCTGTCCTGTGCGCCAGACCACTCTGCGGTGACCTGCTAGGTCGACCGGACGGCGGGAGCAGTTCTTTCTTTCCGTTCATTATCAAGGACCACTCATTTAAACCGGGAAGCGTTCTGAAACCGTCATGAGAGCGATCTTCGCTGCCGGCTGTTTCTGGCACGTCGAGGAGACGTTCCGAAAGGTGCCGGGCGTCACCGCAGTCACGTCCGGATACACGGGCGGCAACGCCGAGAAGCCGAGCTACCGCCGGGTGTGCAGCGGCAGGACTGGGCACGCGGAGGCGGTCCTGGTCGAGTACGACCCGAAGAAAGCGACGTATGATTCGCTCCTCGACGTCTTCTGGAGGATCCACGACCCGACGACGAAGGACCGGCAAGGCCCGGACGTCGGGACGCAGTACCGCTCCGCCATCTTCTATACGACGACAGAGCAGAAGAGAGCGGCGGAGGCATCGCTGAAGAGAACGCAGGAGCGGCTCAAACGACCAATCGTGACCATCATCGAGAGAGCGAAAGAGTTCTATCCGGCGGAGGAGTACCATCAGCGCTACCTCGAGAAGCACGGCGGGGTCTGCGGGATCTGAAGCGAGGTCGATTGACCGACGACCCGGATGATGAACCCTATTCTGCACGGGAATTCTACGCGAGAATCCACGGAACGCTCCGCGCGTCGCCTATATCCACCATCCGGACGTCGCGAAGAGCGCCGCGATCCAGAGGACGGCGAAGACCGCGGTGAGAAGAAGGAAACCTATTTTGCGGTTCTTGTGACGGAGGAGGTACATCAAGGCGAGGATGGCGAGGGCTCCACCGAGGAGGGAGAGCAGGTGGAACACGTTCTCCGGGATGCGTCTGCCGCCGGCGACGGCGGACCGCTTGTCGAGGAAGAAGAGGAGGGCGGCGAGCGCGTTGACGGCCGAGAGATAGAGGAGGAGCACGCATGCCAGGGAGGAGGACGGATATTTAAGGTTGCGTGAAGAAATGGTTCTGAGGCAAATGAACTGCACCGGCAAGAGGGCGAGCGTTGCGAAGAGAACAGCAGAGACCGACGAAGAGGTTGCCCCCTACGGGGAGGAGGCCCTTCGACCATCACAGCGATACGCGAGCAGCCGATGCAGCACGGAGTGATTTGCCTCAGAACCGGGAGGTTGTCGCAAACGCCGAAGGAGGGAGGTTCAGGGCGACCGAACAGCAGCAAGCTTTAAAAAACCATCACGACCCCGGCGCCAGCTGGCATTCACGCCATGGAGGATTGGGATCATGAACGCGTTCTCTCGCAGCTGGGAGATGATGAAGCTGAGCATCGACGTGATGAAGAAGGACCGGGAGCTGTTCCTCTTCCCCGTGTTGGCAGGCATCTTCTCCCTGTTCTTCGTCGTCGCGATGGTCGTCCCGACGCTCCTCACCAGCTTCCTCCAGGACCAGCGGGTCGGCGGCGCGCTCTTCTGGATCGTGCTCTTCGCGATCTACTTCGGCCTCGCGTTCATCGCGACGTTCTTCAACGTCTGCGTCGTCTACACGGTGAAGACGCGGTTCGACGGCAAGGACGCGACGTTCATGGACAGCGTCAAATTCGCGTTCTCCCGCATCGGCATCATCATCGCGTGGAGCCTCGTCAGCGCGACCGTCGGACTGCTCCTCCGCGTCATCGACCAGATCGGCGAACGGAGCGGCGACGCCGGCCGCATCGTCGCAGACATCGCGACAGGCATCCTCGGGGCGGCGTGGTCCATCATCACGATCTTCGTCGTGCCCGGCATGGTCTACCACGGCCTCGGGCCGTTCGCCGCAATCAAGCGGAGCGTCGGCACGCTCAAGAAGACGTGGGGCGAGTCCCTGATCCGGTACTACGGCCTCGGCCTCGTCGAGCTCGGCGCGTTCGCCATCGGCGTGATCGCGCTCGTCATCCTCGCCATGCTGACCGCGCCCGTGACGCCGCTCTTCCTCGCGGTCGTCCTCCTCGCCGTCGTCTACTTCATCGGCGTCATCGTCTTCTTCAACCTGGCGAACGCGATCTTCAACACCGCGCTCTTCGTCTACGCGGAGACCGGGAAGGCGCCGAAGGGATACAAGCACGACGTCCTCGCCGCCGCGTTCCAGACGCGGAAGAAGTGAACTGGAAGAACAAGGACAAACAAATAAAAGAAAAACTGTTTTTTCTCTTTACATTCCTCTCTTGTTCTCATATCTATATCATATACTCATCGACACATACTCATCGGCGCTCTCCGCA
>CAZRXH010000084.1:0-14679 GCA_964603995.1 uncultured Bacteroidota bacterium
GAAAAGCGCGTTCGAAGACTACACATATCTGCTGCTCAAGACGGGGGCAAGCATCAAGGAAATTGAACCGCGGTTGCAGCGAGTTCTTTCAGGGTTTTGGGATGCGAGGATTCGGGCGATGATCGGTTTGCCCATCGCATACTTGGAGCCTCTTCGAAACCTGTACTGGGACAATAGCCTTGAGAATGACATTCCGACAAAGGGAGACAAAAGCAGTACCATTGCCTTCTCGGTCATTGCGGTAATTATACTACTGATAGCGTGTGCGAATTTCATCAACTTGTCCATAGGCAGGTCTCTCACACGCGTAAGGGAAATAGGAATAAGGAAAGTGGTCGGCGGTTATCGCAGGCAACTCATAGGACAATTCATAATAGAATCCGGGTTGATGAGCCTGATTGCCCTGTTGGCAGCGATCGCGCTGACCGAACTTTTCATACCGAGCGTGAATAGACTTCTGGGATTATCTCTTCAGGTTGACTACTTTCATGACACCTCGGTCCTGCTTGTCATTATCGGTGTCTGGGTGTTAACCAGTTTGTTCTCAGGAATGCTGCCGGCGCTTTATCTCTCGTCATTTCATCCTGTGTCGACTTTGAAGGGAGACTTCAGTACCATGACGGGAAAGGGGTTCAGCAGACAGTTCTTCATACTCTTCCAATTTGCCGCCGCGATAGCGCTGATTTTCTGTACCATTGTCGTTGTAAAGCAATACGACCTCCTGCGATTTCACAACGTCGGTTTCGGCCGGGATAATGTCCTTGTTCTCAAATACGATCAAAGAATGAACGGAGACTATAAACCGTTCAAACAAAAGCTCCTGCAAAATCCTCGCGTTCTTGGAGTCGCTGCGGCAGATGGTGTCCCGGGGAGCATATTTAGTATCAATACAATTTACTTCAGGGGTAAATCGGGAGTAGAGAATATGCTGGCCCACTGTGCTTACGTTGATCCGGAATATATCAAGATCTTAGGTATGAAGTTGCTGGCAGGTCTCAACTTTTCATGGAACATGTATTCCGGTGGGAATAAATTCATCCTGAACGAAGCTGCAGTGAGGAAAATTGGCTGGTCGCTGCAAGAAGCCATCGGAAAACCTTTGGGATCGTCTACGTCGTTGAAAGGAGAGGTAGTCGGAGTCGTCAGCAATTTCAATTACCAATCTCTTCGCATCAACGTGGAACCACTTGCTTTCATAATGGGCAATTATACGCAAATACTCGCAGTGAAGATTTCCTCTAATGATGTTGCTGGGAGTCTGGGATTTATAGAGAAGACATGGGAAGAGATGTTTCCGAATAGTCCGATTGACTACAACTTCCTGGACAAGAGTCTTGACGCTCTTTACAAGTCAGAAGAGAAGACAAGCATCCTGTTTGCTTGGTTCTCCATACTCTCGGTAGTCATTGCCTGTTTGGGGCTGTACGGGCTCGCTTTGTACACAACAGAAAGGAGGACCAAAGAAGTCGGGATAAGGAAAGTTCTCGGCGCGTCTGTCCCGGAGATTGTCTTCATCTTATCCAGGTCATTTGCAAAGTGGGTAGTGATAGCGAACGTTATCGCGTGGCCGGTGGCATATTATGTCATGAATAATTGGCTCAAGGACTTTGCATACAGAGTAGATATAACCCCGTGGATCTTTCTCATTTCCGGGATACTTGCATTCTTCATCGCCATACTGACGGTGAGCTTCCATGCGATCAAGGCGGCAACAGCAAATCCGGTTGAGAGCTTAAGATATGAATAGACATGACGAGATTTCACATGGCAACATCGAGAGTCCAATGCTTGAGTAGTTCCTGCTAGAATTGGAGGAGAATATGATCAGGGTATGCTTGCGAGTCGCAGTTAGGAATCTGAGAAAGTATAGAGCTTTCTCGCTAATAAACGTAGCGGGCTTATCAGTGGGCATTACCTGTTGCATCGCTATCTTGCTTTACGTGCAGGACGAACTGAGCTACGACAGGTTTAACAAGAATGCCGACCAAACCTATCGAATATATCTCAGGGGTTTGGTTAACAACCATGAAGTGAACAGCGCCATGAGTTCAACTCCCATCGGGCCTGCTCTTAAACATGATCTTCCTGAAGTTGTCTCCTACACAAGAGTCAGGAGTTTCAGTGTCCCCGTAATCAGATACAAAGACAAGGCTTTCAGTGAGAACAAGTTTTTCTGGGTAGATTCCACTTTCTTCGACGTGTTCACAACGAAGTTCATTGAAGGGAACCCCAAGACGGCCCTTACCCAGCCCAATACGGTAGTGATTACCGAATCCGTTGCGAAGAAATATTTCGGCAACGGCATCGCGATGGGGAAGATTCTGAATGCAGACAACAGGCGCGACTATGTCGTGACAGGCGTTGTAGAAGGGTTCCCTCGTGATTCACATTTCCACTTTGACTTCCTCGGCTCCCTGACTACCTACGACGACAGCAGAAATACATTCTGGCTCAGCTGCAATTATTACACCTATATACTTCTCCGCAAAGGCGCAGATCCGATCAAGTCCCAGAGGGGATTAGGTGACGAGTTCAGAAAGTACGGGAGTCCTCAACTGAAACAATCGATGGGGATCTCTCTTGATCAGTTCGAAGCCGCCGGGAACAGGTTCGGCTTCTTCTTGCAGCCGTTGACATCCATCCATCTTCACTCACATCTCGATGGTGAGTTGGAAGCGAACGGCGACGTCTCTTATGTCTACATCTTTTCGGCCATCGCCGTTGCTGTTCTTCTGATAGCCTGCATCAACTTCGTTAATCTGGCAACAGCCCGGTCAGAGAAGCGCGCGAAGGAAGTGGGAATTCGAAAGACGCTTGGTTCGACCAGATCTCAATTAGTGGCGCAGTTTATCGGCGAGTCTGTTCTGTTGAGCATGCTGGCGGTCATGCTTGCAGTCGGGCTCGTCGAACTCCTCTTGCCTGTCTTCAACGATATTGCCGGGAAAGAAATGAGCCTTAATGTATTCGGCGATTTTTCTACTATTCCTCTTCTCCTTTGCTTTGCAATTTTCGCTGGGTTCATCGCAGGAAGCTATCCGGCATTCTTCCTGTCATCTTACGAGCCCGTCCAAGTCCTCAGAAGCGGCACGAAGATAGAAGGCAGAAGAACGTTTATCAGAGGCAGCCTCGTCGTATTTCAGTTTGCGATATCTATCGTACTTTTGATCGGCACTTTTGTCATATATGATCAGTTGAGGTACATCCAGAATAAGAACCTCGGGTTCAACAAAGAGCAGGTGATCGTAATAAACAAAGCAAACGATCTTGGGAACCGTTTAGACACGTTTGAGCAAGAGATCCTTGGCGACTCGAGAGTGATCAGCGTCAGCAACTCGACTGCAATACCGGGAAATCAACAGGGGGCCGCCGCATTTTGGGTCGAAGGGACTTCGTCTCAACAAATGCAGGGGATGCGCTTTATGTGGAGTGATTATGATTTTCTAAAGACTTACCAATTGAATCTGGAGGCGGGGAGGTTCTTTTCAAAGAATCATCCGTCAGACACGGCTGCGGCAATCGTGAATCAGGCGGCCGCGGAAGTATTCGGCATAAAGGATCTTGTAGGAAAGTACCTGGTCACTCCCGGAAGTTCACAATCAAGCGCCCAGAAATATAAAGTCGTCGGGGTTATCAGAGATTTCAACTTCGAATCACTCCATGAGGTTGTGCAGCCGCTGATCATCGGACTTCTTCCTGCCGGGCAGGCAGGTAATTTCGAATCGGTTCGCATCGCACCTTACGATTACTCGAGCACGATTTCTTTCCTTGAGAATACCTGGAAGAAGCATGCGGGCGGCGAGGCTTTCGACTATAATTTCTTAGATCAGAACCTGACACGACTCTACGCCGCCGAGCAAAGGACGAGCAAACTGGCGGCCACGTTTTCAATCCTTGCGATCTTCGTGGCATGTCTCGGTCTCCTTGGCCTGGCGGCGTTTGTCACCGAACAAAGAACAAAAGAGATCGGAATCCGAAAGGTCCTAGGGGCATCGGTTCCCGAAATCACAATCATGCTTTCAAGAGAATTCACTAATTGGGTGCTTGTCGCAAATGTGATTGCGTGGCCGTTGGGATACTACATCATGACGAATTGGCTGAAGGATTTTGCCTACAGGGTTGATATCGGCCTGTGGACATTTGTGGCGTCCGGTGCCGCGGCACTGGTCATCGCTTTGTTGACAGTTAGTTCCCACGCGATCAAGATCGCGACGGCAAATCCGGTAGACTCACTGCGACATGAATAAAAAAGTCGAGATGCCGCTTGCGATGTGGAGAGTCTGTGATATGAATAAAACGCCAATTAGGTTTCAGCCGGTGGCTCACGGCTGAAAGCTAATTGAAAAATGAGAAGAAGGGTATGCTGAAGAGTTATTTCAAGATCGCTTTTCGTAATTTGATTAGACACAGAGTCTATTCTTTTATTAACGTCATGGGTCTGGCTGTCGGGATGGCATGTGCCGTTCTTGTTATGCTTTGGGTTCGTTACGAGTTGAGTTATGATGAATTCCATAAGAACGCCGACCGCCTGTACAGAGTTGTTTTTACAAACCCACAGAAAGAATTCCACGGTTTTTACCAGCCAGGTCCTCTTGCAAAGTATCTGAAAGAAAACTTTCCTGAGATTGAACAATCTACGAATTACGCAGAGACGCAATGGAAGATATCTCGTGGGACAAAGGGTTTCTTCTGCACGGGCAGCGTTGTAGATTCGGTGTTTTTCCAGATGTTCTCATTCCCATTGGAAGAGGGAAATCCTAATACGGTTCTTACGAGTCCGAATTCGATTGTCATTTCCAGGTCGTTAGCGCAGAAGATATTCGGGCAGAGCGATCCTGTCGGGCAGGCACTCAAGCTGGATGACCGACCAGGAATGATTGTGACCGGCGTCTTCTCTGACGTCCCTGAGACTTCCCACTTGCACTTCGATTTTGTGATTTCTTTTTCGGGTGCGCCTGACTGGATGAAGATGTGGGATAGGAAGTGCGTTTACACTTACGTGCTGTTGCGAGAGAACACTTCCTTTGATGAGATAAACAAAAAGATTTATGGCGTGATGAATATCCATAACCCGACATGGAAAAATGTCCTTTATTTGTTTCCAATTACGAAGAGTCATCTCTTTGAACCGGGCGGAGGCGGTCCGATAATTTATGTGTATATCTTCTCACTATTCGGCATTTTGATATTGATAGTTGCCTGCATCAATTTCATGAATCTGTCGACAGCCCGCTCCGAAAAACGATTGAAGGAGATCGGGATAAAGAAGACTGTTGGTTCTTCACGAATGGAATTGGTGTGGCAATTCATGGCAGAGACCATATTGCTGTCATTTGTTTCGCTTCTAATCGCCATCGCTATTGTTGAACTCAGCCTTCCCGGTCTGAACAATACGCTAGGGGTTCATATCGTGATGACTTTTTCAGGGAGAGTAATCTGTGCCTTGTTGGGTATAACACTACTGACCGGCTTAATGGCCGGAAGTTATCCCGCGATTTATCTTTCCTCCTTCAATCCGATGTCGGCGCTGAGCGGCAGAATCTCCCAAACGGGAGAGCATCGCTCTTCCTTCATAAGAAATGTTTTCGTAATTGCACAATTCTCGTTTTCGGTGTTCATAATCACGTGTGTCCTGTTTATCGGCAAGCAGCTGAGCTTCATCCAATCAAAGAATCTCGGCTTCAACAAGGAACAAATCCTGATGATCAGCACGAGAGGCGCTTTGCAGCAAAATGTTGCTATTGTTAAGGATGAATTCCTAAAATATCCGTTCGTTCAAAGCGCTGCAGTGTCCGCAACCGATCTGACTAGTTTCCAGGGAGCGGGTACCGGGCCGATCGATTGGGAAGGAAAAAACTCGGGCAAAGTTTTGGAGGTGGGTTTTAATTTCGTCGACGAGGACTTCGCAAAAACATTGCAAATCAAGATGGCACAGGGAAGATTCTTCTCGAAGGAATATCCTTCCGATATCTCGGGTGCTTTCGTCATCAATGAAGCGGCTGCAAAAGCGATGGGCATAAGCGATCCTATAAACAAGAATCTCACAACATGGTTCGGCATGAAGGGAAAGATCGTCGGCGTGATCCGCGACTTCAATACTCAGTCTCTTCGGGAAGAAATGACGCCGGTTGTTCTTATTCCGATAAAGTCTGCAAATTACCTCTGCCTGCGTTTAGCGTCCACTGATATTGCCGGGGCAATGAAAACAATAGAAAAGAGAGTAAAAGAGATTGTTCCCGACGATCCGTTCGAGTATCGATTCTTAGATGAAGAGATTGACAATCAATACAAAACAGAACAAAGGACGGATAAATTGGCCGCACTTATCGCGATTCTATCAATCTTCATTTCATGCCTCGGATTATTTGGCCTGGCTTCTTTTTCCAGTGAGCGGCGAACTAAAGAAATCGGTATACGTAAAGTATTGGGTGCGTCCATTACGGGTGTTCTCGTTATGTTGACGAAGGATTTCACTAAGTGGATCTTAGTTGCCAATGCCATTGCATGGCCGATAGCATGGTACGCGATAAATAAATGGTTACAGAATTTCACTTATCGAATCGAAGTGAGTTGGTGGGTGTTTGGCATGGCTGGTGTACTGACGCTGCTGATTGCCCTCCTCACCGTTAGTTGGCAGGCAATTAGGGCGGCGACGGCAAATCCGGTGGAGAGTTTGAGATGCGAATGAAGGTAGTGGGACCCTGCGATGCGGGGTCGAGTCAGTGAAGTATGAATGACCAGCGCCATTCAGTTCCCGTGGTATCTGGTATTTAAAGTATGGATGAATAATCAGTTTCCACCTAAGCTGGTTCGAATCATGACGCTATGTGGAGGACGAGGAGTTTTCGAGATGAAAGATGTCAGCATTCCGCTCCCGGATTTTGTCGACAGGCAAATCGCCGAGATCGAAGTAAAGATCAACGGCAAGAAGAGACAGTACAACTTTCGTGTCGAGTCATTCCGCTGGGAGCCCGACGATGAAGAGTGGACCGTGGAGATGAAAATACATGCCCTCCGTGACGGCCTGGAGAAGTACGACGGGGCATGGGAACTGATCCAGATATTCAAGCCGAAGGAGGGCTCGAAGTTTGTCCAGGTCCTGTACAGGCAGCGGCAAGCTCAGACTGATCCTGAGGCCAAGTGAGCGGCCGGTAACCTTGTCAAGGTTTGTTGAGCGGTAATCTCTAATGAGCTGGTAACTCACAATCTTGACAAGTTTTCTCATTCGGCTTGGGAAAGTCAGCTGTAGAAGCTCCGCCTCATGGTCCGTGCAACCGACATCTTTCTCCTTGATGAAGCCGAGCTTCACAGCCCTCCGTACTAGGCAGCCTGGTATGTAGATGAATACCGGCATCTCGCCCTAGCGGGCTGGAGCCTTTGCGCTATGAATGACATCGAAAAGCGCCCTGCCAAAGACGGGTAGACTCTTCACAAAACGAGGGAATATCGTACCAGTACTATTCAGCTTTTCTTGCTTAAGTCTCATAACTGCGGGTTTTCATTCGATCCGGCAATTATGAGATACAGAGTGTGCGACGTCAGTCCGCAATTTTCAACTTAGAAACATAGTCCTACTTCCGCCCCACGGTTGCTTTCAGTTGTGCCTCAAGTTCAGCCGCTACGGGGAAATTGGGCTGCAAGGAAAGCGCGCTCTGGATTGCCTGAAGAGCTCTCTGGTAATCCTTTTCACCGACGTAGGCTTCCGCAAGGTAGTACCAAACCTGCGGGTCTCCATCGTTGTATTTTAAGGATGCTGAAAGATGGCTCTTTGCCGAGTCAACCCGATGTTCCACGAGATCAATGACGCCCAGCCACTTTTCAGTATATGCACTTGGCTGCAACTGATTTCTCCTTGTCAAGAAATAATATGCTCGGTCGTAGTCTTTCGCTTTCAGTAGCTCGCTGGCAGCAAAATCGTAGTTGACCATCGTGTAAGGAAATTGACTTATCAGAACATTCATGATCCGGGCGAATGAATCCATGTCTCCTCTCGAATAGTACCATAGCGATGCTTGCTTGTGAGGAGTCTCCCACCCCAACTCGCCCATGACTACACTATATGCCAGTGAATCGATAAAATCCTTCGGAGCAAACAATTTGTCGTATGGAATTCTTTTTGACCGGCTGACGTAGGGCCAATCGTCTTTCAGCTTTCTTATTGTGTACTCGCCGATTACGGAATCGAGCCGGCAGAAGGGAAAATTGGCAACTGTAATGCTGTCCTGCTGCCGGTCCGTATAATCGAGAGGCTTCGTTCTGGGTAGAAGTCTTGTTTTTTCCATCTCACTATAGAAAAGACGGCCGATAATCTGATATCCGCGTAGAGTCGGATGAAGGTGATCGGTCATTAGATTGTCGCCGACTATGTGATCGGGACTGAGAGCGTCGAATGCCGAATCTATATTCACCACCGGACAATTGAAGTCTTTTCCCAACCTGCAGATTGCTCTGTTGATTGCGGTCGGTGCCCTAAACCTCAACGCATCGAGATCCTTCGCATATCTAAACAGAGAATCGGCAATATCGTAGTCCTTATTTGCCAACGCCCTTCTTGCCTGCATGAAAACTGTGTCGGCACGGGGAAGTCCCTTCTCGCCGATTGAAACGAACGGATATTGATCCTTCAGATTGCAGGCAAGAGTTCCCAGTATGACCGGGACATTTCGTCTTTTCGCCATCCTGAGAATATCGGTCATGTTTCCCTTGAACTGAGCGATCCCCTCTTCATAAACTTTTGAATCGAGTGCTATGTACTGGTTTCGAGCTATGCGGGACATCAGGGTGCCCGTTGGGACTTCCTTCTTTTCAAAGAGGCCCGTTAGTCCCTTTATTATGTTTCTCAATAGCTGGAATGTTCTGAACTGTTCGAGATATATAACAAGGTTGACCAGGTCTCGCGACGTGCCGAAAGACTCTACGGACCCAACTCCCAGAGCGCCATAGTATTCGTTATTTCCAGCATAGATAATTATCAAATCAGGCTTCTCCTCCAGAATCCCGGGCATGAAGTCGCGCATCGCATAGCTGTTTATTGCTGACATGGCACAGTTTACAACTTCTATTTTGGACTCCGGATACTCGAGACTTAATCGCTCTTCAAGGTATCTTGAAAAAGATCCGTTCGGAAGGAACGGAAAACCGGCCGCGGCGCTTTCCCCCAGAACAAATACTCTGAATGCGTTAGGCCTCTTCACCTTCTTGAAAACGTCACCGTTGGAGTTTGGAATATCCTGGATATTATAAAAATACTTGTAAGCAATATCCGGATTCAGCATGAGTACTTTCCTGATGGGGCCTGCCTCCGCTGTGATGTCGATGCCATTCAGCTTCATTGCTCCCTTGACAGGGCTGACCCACATCGTATAATCGTGGCCGTAGTTGAAAATCCGAAGCCCGACTTCGAGAGCCACAAAGAAGAGGATCGGAACCAAGAGAATGGCAAGATAGTAGAGTCTGCTCGTCGGCTGCTGAGTGTGGGACTTTAGAGGCGCGTTTGACTTCTTCCGGACGGGCCCGTTCTTTTTGCTCTTATTATTTGAATTGCTCATTCGACATCTTCACTGGTCTTAATTATCCACTGTAGCGATCTCCCGACGAGTCACATTCCGTTGCACCCGAAAATCAATTGTTTCCTGGGTATCTGAGCGCATATGGATCTCAAAGAATGCTGTGGCTTGGACCTCGGGAACGCAAGCGCCATACCTTCTTACGATAAGCGTTGAATGCCTGATGTCAAGGTGTTCATCCCAGACATCATAGATGGGATTCTCATAAAGTACTTCACTCGACGAAAGCTCCATGGCTGAGGTGCCCGTTAGTTGGTTTCGGTTTAAACCGAGCAGCTCGATTGAACATAGCCGCCAGGATTTGAATAGTCAAGCATAGTCTGCGGGCTTGTCTTTTACTTGCACTCTCCCCGGAGTTTATCCCGCTGAAGGTGGCTCCACCTCCCACATTGTGATGGAGCTGTGCTCCCGAATCCCTCTGGAACGTCCGGCTCGGGACTCGTGTTGCTGAGTTATGAAATAGCGCTATTGCGCCGCGGTCTCTTTTGAATCTGCAGGCGCGATTCGAGGAACTCATGCTCAAGAACCAAAGGAGGTAGATATGCACTTCTTCATTACTTTGCATCACACCAGCGTTGCACTTCTAATCCAACGTCTCGTTGTCGCCGGCATTTTCTGGGCGCACGGGATGATGAAGGCGCCGATGAGAAAGATGCAGCCGTCCGAACAGCTCCCCGCTTCCGCGCTGAGAAATCTCAAGATGCTTTCGATTACAGAACCGCTCGGTGCGATCGCGATGGTGTTCGGATTCCTCACCCAGATTACTGCCTTTTGTTTCGTGCTTGCGATGATATTTGCGATTCAATACAAGCGAAAGGTGAAAGTCCCGTTTATGGCAAAGGGTTCTGCGGGCGGATGGGAGTTCGAACTTCTCCTTCTCGTGGCAAGCCTCTCGATAATACTCTGCGGGCCGGGAAGAATCTCATTGGATCACTTGTTTTTCGGTATTTAGAATGAACGTCGAACACGGATAAGCACCGGCGAGACGATTTCCGCGGATTAATTTTAGATAGCTGTCCGTGAGGATCCGTGCTATCCGTGATGTCAGTGTTCCGATTGTTCTTTGTATGAAGAGGCTATTGAAATGAAAATCGAAATCTGGTCGGACGTTGTATGTCCGTTTTGTTATATGGGAAAACGCAAGTTCGAGCTGGCGTTGGAACAATTTTCCGGTAAGGAAGATGTCGAAGTGATGTGGCACAGCTTTCAACTCGACCCGGCCGCAAAGAAACTCGAGGGAAAGGACATCCACGACTACCTTGCGGCGAAGTACGGAAGGACTCGCGACTGGGCGAAGGAAAAGAATGACGAGGTCGCAGCGAGAGCGAAAGAAGTGGGCCTTGAATACAATTTCGACAAAGCGATCCCGGTAAATACATTCGATGCACACAGGTTAATTCATCTTGCTGCTGCCCACGGTCTGCAAGGAGAGGCGGAACAGCGGCTCTTTGCCGCGTACTTCACGGAAGGGAAGGATATAAGCGATCCCGATACACTCGCCGAGCTTGGAGCCGGGATTGGCCTCGACAGAGATGAGGTTCGACGGACGGTCGAATCTTCCGACTACGCCGACGCGGTTCGCGGCGACATCGAGGAAGCCGGGGAGCTTGGAATTCACACAGTCCCGTTCTTCGTCTTCAACAGGAAGTATGCTATCTCCGGCGCACAGCCGAGTCACCTGTTCCTGGAGACACTGAAGAAAGTGTCGGATGAAGAAGAAGCTGGTCCTGTGATTTTGGGTTCGTGAATCTGATTTTCACGCGATCCTTGCACCTGCAAACAAGCCGTGATGTGAGTACTTGAGGAACGCTGCCAGATCTCTTTGGAGAATCTCGTTTGGGCTGGGAGACGGAAACTGGGTGTGACTCTCAGTTCGCACCGTCCTCATCCGGTATTCGGTAGGAGCCGAGCAGTTCTCGTCCGGGGCGGAGTTCTCCGCAGTATTTCCCGAAGCTTAAATTAAGGAAGGCCACCGAAAGGTGGTGGCCTTCGCCAAACTAAGTTTCGATTGCGTCTCGCTTCTCTTCACGGAGCGAGCGTGTTCCCTCGCAGGGAAACTTTCGAAGTTCCGGTAATCGATGATGTCGGCATCGCAAGAAGCCAACCATAGATGTTGCTGGTATACAGCGTCCCACCGACGATCACGGGTGATGATGGTCCGAAGGCTCCGCCGATGTGCCTGTTATTGAGAAGGGTGCCGTCAGCGAGCCTGATGGCGGCAATGTCGCCGGATTTGTACGGAACGTACAGAACGCCGTCTGCGAGTGCCGCGCCGGCACGGATTTGTGCTCCTAAGTGCACTTTCCAGAACTCGCGGCCGGTTTTCAGATCGAACGCGTAGTAATCTCCCGTCACCGGACTTCCTTCGAAGACTTTCCCGGAGGCGATCATTGGTGTGGCAGTTTTCATTGCGGGCGGTACGGGGCCATCGGCAAATTGCTTCTGCCAAACCACTTTCCCGGTAGCTGCATCGAGGGCAAGCAGGACATTTGCCACTGGATTCTGCGGATCGCCGCTCTCAACGGTCGCTTCCTGTACCACCAACCCGTCGCTGTACGCAGGTGTACAATCTCCCATCCCCGTGGCGACCAACTTGGGTATTGTCATCCTCCACGCAACCTTGCCTGTCTTTTTGTCGAGTGCGTAGAAGAAGTTCGGGTCGGTTCCGCCAAGGAACACATACTTCCTGTCCAGTACCGGTGACGACATGCTCACAAAAGAGACGATATCGGAAATCCAGTCCGGCTTCCCGTCCCTTGCGTCAAGTTTGTAGACGTGACCATCTCCCGTCCCGATGTAAAGGGAGCCATCCTCGTACACGGCGGTAGGCATAGCTTCACCGGGGAAATGATAGACCCAGATTTCTCTGCCAGTCCTGGCATCGAGCGCGTAGAGCGAATTGAGTCCGGGCCCGCGGGTCGGACGTTTGCCTTTTACGTAGAGCATGGTATTCGCGTAATTGAAATAGGCGCTGCCTGTGGAGATGTATACACGCCCGTCAGCGACCAGTGGATTGCTCATGTTCATGTTCCATCCGTAGTGTGCCCAGATCAATTTACCCGTCACCGCATTCAGCGCGTAAGTATATCCGTTATCGCTGCCGATGTAAGCGAAGCCGTCAACCACCGAGGCACCGACCGGCATGCCGACGCCGTAGGCCGTGGTGATTATGCTGTTATTCAAGGGGGGTCCGTCCAGCGGGACCGATCCGGCGCCGGCAAACTTCCAGTCGACTCCATCGCGCAGTATCGGAGGAGCGTTTCGTGGTACGGAGAACACGGCATTCCGTCCCGGGTTGGAAGCGTAAGTTGTCCATGTTTTCGGAAAGTACCGGGCGAGGCCGGGGTCGGGCAGATTTTCCGGGTAATATTGATAAGGGAATTCCGCAGCGATGGGATCCGCGACAGGCTTCTTCTCCTGTGCATCGGCTGACTGCACTAATTGAAAGATGAATACGATTACCAGTATAAGAGAGATTCTCTTAAGCATAATATTCTCCTTGAGAAATTTCATTTGATTGATGACAGCTTGCCGCACAGATGGCGGGGCTGTCGGTTTCCGGAAATTTACGAGAAGGTTATGCTTGAGGAGGGGAGCGGGTGGAGCGACTACTTGCAGGTTGAAAGAAGCGGCATTCTTGTTCGCGGATGATTAGCAACCAATGGCTGTCAGGAACAAAAATGTGAGGAGTAACGATACCAGTGCTGGCAGTAGATTGCGCGAAAAGCTGGGCCGGGCAAATGTGGTGGCCATTGATTACGTTCAGAGTGTTCGCAAACGGATTTGCAGTGGAAATGGAGAGGGCGCTCTCCAGAGGAATGAAATCAAAATGTGACAGCTCGAAGGTAACGATTGCGCCGAGATATAAGACAAGAACGAGTCTTGCTACTTTCCTCATTCTTTTTGAAGACAACCCTTCGTTCATATTCACGATATATTCACAAATCCGGCACCGATTAAGTTCCTGAAAAAACGTGACGGCTTCAATTAGTGGAGTCCGCCTTCGAGCAGGGAAGAGACTCGATGAGTCGACGACCCCCGGTGAATACCGATCGATATCGGCTCATATGGCCACGTGCGCTCTGATACCGAAAATGTCTATTGGTCCGCGGTCACGGTTGTAAGCGGGATTGAGAACGAACTGGTAGTCCGCCGTAAGTGCGAGCATCTTGTCCACTCGAAATGAGTAGAAAGTCTCGATGACACTCTCCAATCCGTAGTGTGGCAGCTTCCCATCTCCGATTATGAAACCATATCCGCCGCTTGCCAGGTAAGCGCGATGGGCGTTTGACAGGCCGTCGACAGCGGCTGCCACCCCAAACGTGTCGCACTTCCTCCCGAAGATATGCGGCTTAGTCAATATGCCGGCTGATACCGTCCGGTCGATTTCGGTGTACGACCAGGTCTCGTTCTTACCGTCGTCCCAACCGATTCTTGCGAATACTCCCGCATCTTTGCACAGGCTCTGCTGGAGGTTTATTCCGAAGCCGACCTTTGTCCTTCCGTACTGTCTCGTCAGGACAATGTTGTGGTCGTAGAAAGGGTTGTTCGTCGCTTCGGCGAAGTTGCCGAAGTGGCCTGTGTTGTAATAGAGAAGCAGGCGGATCTTCCCGCGTTGTCCACCCAGCTTGTATGCATAGCCGCCCTGAAGCGTGAAGCCATGGGCCTTCGCGATGTTCGGGTCGAACTTTGGGCCGTTGGCGGAACTTGTCTGCATCGTAGCGGCGAAGCGGAGACTGAAAGTCGGGGATAAGTACTCCGCCACAAAGCCGGGGATGTATCCGCGCGTGTCTGCCGGGTAGTCCCACGCACCGTTGTTCATCAAGGCCCAGCTCATGAATTGAGTCCTCGCATCGTTGCTGTAAGCGTTCTTGTCGAAGAAATCCACGATGCTGAACTTTCCGAGTATGAGTCTCACGCGGGTGGATCCAGGTGAAGAGGAGCTTCCCGAAATATTAAAAGTCTTTCGGGCGTACAATTCCCCTAAGGACAATTGTGGCGTTGGTTTGCCTATTCGGAAAGCATCGCCGTTTGGAAATCCCGCGATCCCCAATGCTCCGCTGAGCGCTTTGCCGCCGCTCAACTCGGGGTTAAACACGATTCTGAACCTTTCCGG
>CAZRXH010000085.1:0-14357 GCA_964603995.1 uncultured Bacteroidota bacterium
TCAAAGCCCCGATAAAAGGCGTCACGGTACTAGACCGGAATCAATGAGAGAAAATATCTTTGGGGTCTCCGCTCTTTTGAAAGGGAAGTCTGTAATCGCATCCTTCGATTACAGAGATGTACTGGCAAACGTAAATGAAGATGACGTCGTTTATATGGACCCTCCATATCAGGGAGTGTGCGGGGATAGGGATTCACGTTATTTCGCAGGTATATCACACGAAGAGTTCATTACAGCATTATCTGAGTTGAACACTCGACAGATTCGCTATGCTGTGAGCTACGATGGAAGAATAGGGAGTAAGAAGTTTGGCGACCGTTTACCCGAGGCGCTGGATCTTACGTTGATCGAGTTGGAGGCGGGACGTTCCTCACAGGCAACTTTGCTTGGACGTGATGATATTACCGTTGAGTCACTATACCTGTCTCCCCGCTTAGCCACCGATGTCAATGCTTCACCATATTTCCGTAGAAAACGTGAAGCTGAGCAGCTCTTGCTATTGGAGTCAAAAAAACAATTGGGTTCTCCATTCATAACCATCTTTATCTAGCCAATGTCCTCGCGGAGGAACTCCGTCATCTCCAAGCTACGGCTTGTTAACGGCATTCGCTGAAGCTCCACTTCTGCGGGAGTTCGAAGCGGAGTGTCACCGGCACAGCTTCGATCTTAGCCAGACTTTCGTTGGACGGGATCGCTGATTTCTGGCAATGTATCAACAGACTTCGCTCAGAATCCGGTTTCATCATAACTGATGGGACAGCCCAACGAGCGTTGGATAACGCGTTGAGGGAACAAACAGGACTCTGATAGTACAATTGTACCTGCCCCTCGTCACCAAGCTCCGGTTTGGCACCGTCTGTCGGAAGGACCCCGGCCGGTTCTTCTACATGTCTCTTGTAGTCTCGTTCACGTCGGGGACTGGCGCGGAAAATCTCTTCCTGTATTGTGTCGGCGTGTAGCCGGTCATTCTCTTAAATGCGACATTGTATGCCGACTTCGTGTTGAATCCCACATCGTAAAGGATCTCCAGCACGGTTTTCTTGCCGCCGGAGTCAAGAAGCATCTTCTTCGACTCCTCGACCCGCAACCCGTTTATGTAATCGTAGAAACTCTGGTTTAAATACTCGTTTATGATCTGTGACAAGATCCGTGGAGACATACTCAGGCTCTCTGAGAGCTGATTGACTGTGAGATCGGGGTCTAAATAAGGTTTCTTCGCGCTGACGTATTGGTTGATCTCGTTGATCCAGCGCCCGGCTTCTTCTTTCGTCAGCCTGGACGATTTGTACCGGACATTCTCCTCGACTCCCGCGAAGATTGCGGGATTCGACCACGCCTTGAAGAATATGATATTGAAATAAATAAAGTAGGGGATTATAGAGATGAACGAGGTCAGATAGTGACTCCCGGAAATATAACCGAGGATCACCATGGTCGGTATTGTCAGTGCGAATGCACTCGTGAACCCGATGACGAGGAAATCGAGCCAGGAGACGTGCGTCTTCGAGATCGATGAATAGGACTGCTTGAGTTCCCTGTGAACGTAACCTAGAAGACGGAGCGATCCAATGATATAGAAGAGCACCTGCGCCCTCAGGGAAATGTCGATATACAGACCGTAGCGCATCAAAGGGTATGAGCCTGCACTCAGCACAATCCTCTTCGCTTCGTTGCTGAGCGGAAGAAACGTTATGAGGAGATAAAGCGCGACGGCGATGAAGGGGGTGAAGTGGATTATGTCGAACGGCTTGAATCTGAAGTTGCTGTAAGCGGTGGATCTGACGTACAGGTAGAATGTCGGTCCCCAAAGGAAGGCGAATGGATAGCCGACGAAGAGTAAGCTCGGGTTGACCGCATAGAAATAATGGGACTGCTGCACGCAAAAACCGTTGAAGATTCCCGCTGCCTGGGAAAAGAGCTGGAGACCCAGTATGTAGTTCGAGAGGCGACCGGTCCGACGCGCGAAGAGGAAGCACGAGAATGCGAGGAGCTGGAAGATGATTACTACGTTAATTATGTCGAGCAGTCCGAATTTCATTTCACAATGTTCGTTCGTGGAGTCGCAGAGCACGCACAGGAGAAGGAGCGCCTTGCTTATAACCTCGTCTCTTTATCGGAGCGCCCGTCCCGTCTGCAAAGGACAAATTCAGTCGAAATCTCTGCAAAAAGATGGCAGCCTCCACCGCCTCAAAAATTCCCTGTCGCAAAATGGTTCTGAAACACGAATCAGAACGATTTTAGCTCACGGGTCCTCTATTTTTCAAGTCGTAACATAGCGGATTCTTATTATTAATAATGACGTGATTAAGGAGACAAAAATGGAGATGAAACAGAAAAAGGACAATCATTTCAAAAATAAGCTGGTCCTGATAGTGGCTCTTCTGGCGGCGGTTTCTTTTAATACGGCGGCAGATGCACAGACATTCACGAAACTAACCTTGCCCACCACTTCCGACAATTCTGCGGGATGCGGATGGATCGATTACAACAACGACGGAAGACTCGACGCGTATCTAACATGGTTCAACAGGTCGCCGGTGCTGTATTCCAATAATGGGGATGGTTCTTTTCAGACAATTACCCAAGGTCAGCTGATCCCGTCCGGGAACAACTTCTCGGGAATTTGCTGGGGCGATTACAACAACGACGGCTTGTCCGATTTGTTTGTTACAAGCATGAGCGGCGGGAATGTCCTGTTCAAGAATCTGGGGGATGGGAAATTTGAAAGAGTGACCGGCAGCGGGATATCTGCGAGTGGTAGTTTCCTATCGGCCAACTGGATCGATTACGACAATGACGGCAATCTCGATCTATTCATTACCGCCAGCGGTACCAGCTTTTCGTCGGTAACCAACAATCTTAACTATTTGTTCAGAAACAACGGCGACGGGACTTTCATACGAGTAACAGACAATGCGCTTGCTGCTCAGCAAGCCAGCTCCAGTTGCGCCGCCTTCGGCGATTTCGATAACGACGGCAAGATGGATGTGTTTCTGACTGAGTGGGGAAAAGACAACTTGTTGTTCAAAAACAACGGTGACGAAACGTTCACGCAGATCACCGGAATGGAGGTCAATTCGAACAGGAGCACTTCGATTACGGCGAGTTGGGGCGACTACGATAACGACGGCTACCTCGATTTGTTTGTTGGGAACGGCTCGACAAGCCAGACGACCAAACAAAACAGCTATCTATTTCATAACGATGGCGACGGAACATTTACAGAAATAAAGTCCGGTGAAGTTGCTGAATACTCAGGATGCGTCTGGACTTCAGCATGGGGTGACGTGAACAACGACGGTTATCTCGATCTGTACGTCGGTACAATTTATGAAAGGGAGCCTCTGCTGTTCATCAACAACGGTGATGGTACATTTGCGCTGGCCCATGAGTTCGGTATTGACTCATCGTCGAGCGGAACCGGTATTACCGGGGCAAGTTTCGGCGATTACGACGACGACGGCTATCTGGATTTGCTTGTTGCCGATGCGGGCGGCGCGGGCCGTACGATGATCTATCACAACAATGGCGGCCAGAGCCACTGGCTAACTGTGGCATGCGAGGGTGTTATATCGAATCAAAGCGCGATAGGTGCAAGAGTTAAAGTGAAAGCGACGATTGGAGGGAAAACATTCTGGCAAATCAGAGAGATTACAGGAGTACAGGGTTTCAGGGGAACAGACGATCTCAGGGCGCACTTCGGTCTTGGAGATGCGAGCGTCATTGACTCCCTGGTAGTCGAGTGGCCATCCGGACTCAAAACCGTGGAGACTCATCTGAGTGCAGACCGGGTTCTCAAAATAGTGGAGCAGGTCCCGACGGGTTATCTGAAGGCATTTTTCTCGACAGACGCCTCCTCCGGTTATAGCCCGTTGCCGGTACACTTCAAAGACATCAGCAAATGCGACACGACGAATCCGGTGGTTTCGTGGTCATGGGATCTCAACGGTGACGGAATTGCGGAATCAAATGAACGGGATCCTTCCTTTACTTATAATATCTATGAAGGAAAGAATTACGACGTGAGTCTGACAGTGTCGAATGGGAAGACTACACAGACGTGCACCAGGAAAGGTTGCATTTGCATTTTCCCTTCTTCGACGAAAAATCTTGCGCTGAATATGAATGTCACCGCGAGTTCGGAAGGGAGATCAATATTTGCCGCACGAAGAGCCGCGGACGGTTCGACACTTACGTGGTGGACGAGTGCTTCCTCGGATACCCAATGGATTCAGGTGGAGCTCGATACCACATGCACTGTCGGAAAAGTCATCCTCCGCTGGGGCGGGTCGTACGCAAAGAAATACGAGATACTTCACTCCCAGGACGGGAACAGCTGGGTTGTTGCCGCTTCGGTAGATAACGGAGATGGACAGGTCGACGAGATTGAAGTAAGCCCGTTCAAGGCGAAATACGTAAGAGTCTATGCGACTGAGAGCTCGAACAAAAACGGATATAGCGTTGCCGAGTTCGAGATATACAGGCCCGTTGTAAATGCAATCAGCGACAAGGTTCCTGTGCCTTCTGAATTCAACCTCGATCAAAACTATCCGAATCCATTCAATCCTTCGACAATCATCAGCTATAGGCTGTCGGGCAGCGGCCATGTTAGCTTACGGATCTACGATGCGCTCGGGAGGGAAGTGGCAGTGTTGGTGAACGGTCGGCAGAGTCCAGGCAGTCACAGGGTAACTTTCGACGCGAGCAAATTTCCGAGCGGCGTGTATTTTTACCGGCTGTCGACGGATGAATCCACGGACGCAAAGAAGATGGTACTATTGAGATGACTTCGGTGGGGCTCATTCGCGGGAGTGTTCGAAATCGTCGCTGCGCAAGCCTGTACGAGAAACGGTGAAAATCCCATTCGGAACATTGCCTGTCGCTTCTGTGCCATTGCCGGGTCTCCGATGCATCACCTGGTTATTGTAAATCTCACAGTGTCTGCGATGGCTGACCCAAACACTCCGATGCCATCGCCCTGAAAAGTCTCCACCGGCTCGTGGAAGTTGCCGTCAATCTCCTGAACCGATGGCGCCGTAAGGATGTAATCCTTGAAGTCCACGTCGCAGGCGTAAGCGACGACGGTGTAAGAACTGTAGAACCAGGTATTCCTGCTCCCTATGTCAAAGGAATAGGTGATGTTTGCATAGGAGTTTATGTTGTCGACGACGCCGTATCTGAACCCGTAATCGTTCAGGTTGTCGGCAACCTGGGATGAATCGAGCGTGTTTCTCAGGGAATTGTTGTAGATGAAGTTCTTTGTACTGGCAGTGTCCGGGATTATCGAGAATGCATAGAAACCCGTTCCGGGCGAGGGAACATAGTCTACTGTGATTGAGTCGCTGTTGTAGTGGAAATCGCCGAGATTGCTTTCTAACACGGTGAATCCTTTCTGCGGAGTTGTCGTTGTCGATGTCGTGTGAAGCTTCGAACCGTCGATTGTCGCGAAGACCTCAAGAGTATACGATTTGTTGTAATCGGCGGTCATCTGGTTGTCGTAATACGTTTGGGTTTGCGGATCGAAAGACAGCGCCGATCCATTGATGGTGGCAATCACAGCGTTACCAGATGGTGTGAGGTAGAGCGTGGATGGATCCAGCGAATCTCCAAGAGGGAAATTGCGCATCAGCTTGATGTCTGATACCGTATGACTCGGATAGAGATAACCCTCAACTGCGATCTTCGGATCGTATGGAGCGTTATTCAGATTAATCCCGGGGTTGCCGCATCCGGCAACGAGGGCCAGCAGAAATGTTATTGTGATACCTTTAAACTTTTTCATCTTCTTCCTTGTGCTCCTCAGAATTTTATCGTGACACCGAGACTGGGCAGAAAGGGGAGCTGATTTACAGGACTGATTGTCTGCGCGATGGCGCCGTTCTGCTCGCTGCTCGAATACTCAATGAACCACACGTTTTTCCTGTCGCCTATGTTGAAGATCTGCAAGTATGGTGAAAGCGACCATGTGCCAAAATCCTTCTGCCAGGTGATGCTCAGATCCAGCCTGATATAGTCGGGCAACGTGTAGCTGTCGATCGTGCCAGGATAAAGTTTGTACCCCGGCAGCTGTTTGCCGGTTGCACCGTAATTGTCCCAGGCGGGAAGCGTGTTGATGAAATATGCAGAGGATGGAAGAGTGATCGGCTGACCTGTCGTGAATACAAAATTCAACCCAAGCAGCCAACTGGATGACGATTTAGGCGGAGCTTCGTTCCATCTGCCGCTGAAGATGCTGTTCACGTTTCCGTTCAATACGAAATTCACGATGGACGTTCTGTCCCAGCGTGGTACGAATGATGCGCCCTGGTTGGTGCCGTCGAACGTAACATTGGTCCTGGCGAGCGAATACGAAATCCAGCCCGTCACCGCGCCAACGTCTTTTCTCAGCAACAGCTCGAGTCCGTAGGAATTGCCGTCGCCTCTCGTGAAGACATCTTGCGGGGAAGTATACACCGGAGTTCCGTCTGCCCTGTAGTATGACGGCGGGATCTCTGCCCCGACATTGTAATTGAAGACGTAGATATTCTTGTAACTTTTGTAATAAGCATCAGTCTCAAAATCGAGGATGTCGCCGATTTGCCGCTCATATCCGAGTATGAAGTGTTCAGCCTGTGAATCGTATGGGCGTTTTCCAGCCGGCATCCATATGCTGGAGAGAAAAGGTCTCTCGACGGCATCCATGTATTGGTGATAAACTCCGGTCGCAAACTTCAGGCTGCTGTTTGTCGACAGCCTGTACTTCACTGAGAAGCGCGGATCGAAATGCGTGTATGTGGTGTCGGATTGGAAATTTTCGAATCTCAACCCGGCGTCGATTTGCCAGAGCGGATCGGGCTGCCACTCAATATTCGCATATGTGCTTGTTTCGTGGCTGTTGCTCGACAGGTCTATCAATCCTGAACTGGAGTTCTGATTGTATGAAAGGTTGACTCGTTTGTATTCTGCCCCTGCATCCAACGTAAGCTGGTTCGATGCGTAATAGGTCAGAGCCTCGCGGGCGGTGTAATCGTTGAGCGGATTGGTCTCCGCGACGTTTGCCACCTGGGTTATGTTGAAGTTCGAGGAGAAGCCGCTGTAGGTGAGATAGAAGTTTGAGAAGAGCTTGTCGTTGAAAAGATGTTTCCAGTTGATTGAGCCGAGCGTGTTTCCCCAGTCGATCAGGATCGATGGGCTTTGCGGGTTGCCTCGTTCAGTCTGGAAATTCAGGTTGTCGCCACTTTTGAAGTAGCTGAGAGTGAGATTGTCCCTGTCGCTCAAATGGAGAAAAGCCTTCAAGTTTCCATCATAGAAATAATACGGCGGAATGTTCTTGTCAATCTTAGCGTAAGTCTGGTCGATGTAGGTGCGCCTTATCGAGCCCGATATCGAGCCGAGCGATCCGAGCGGGACTGACAGAGTCAGGTTCGCCGCGATCAGGCTTACGTCTAGTGTCCCTTCGAAGTGGTTCCGGTTCCCGTCTTTGTCAATCACGTCGATCACGGATGAAAGGCGGTCGTCGTATTGCGGGCCGAAGCCTCCTTTCGAGACCTCGACTTTCTTAATAGCATCGGTGTTGAAAGTCGAGAATATTCCGAATGCATGTTCAGGATCGTAGATCTCGGCGCCGTCGATGAGGTATAGGTTCTGGTCGGGTGTTCCACCTCTGACATATATCGCCGATGAGAAATCCGATAGTGAGGTTATCCCGGGCATGCTCTGGAGCGCCCGCAGAAGGTCGGCCTCGACGACTTTCGGTATCGAGTTTACCTGCTGGGCTGTAAGACTCATCGTCGAGACCGGTCGGTCAAATGCCCGTTGGGCGACGCTCGTGTGATTGCCGGTAACGACGACCTCTCCGACTTTGTAGGAGGACTGCTTGAGAAAGAGTTTCAAAATACCCGATTGCTTCTCGGTAACGGTTATCACTGTCCTCGATTGTTCGTACCCGGCATAGTTGACTCGGACCGTATCTCTGCCGACCGGAACGTCAGAGATGACGAAGTATCCGTTGTTGTTCGTGAAGGCACCGGTCGTGATCGTCTTGCCCTGCGAAGTGCCGGTTACCGAAACCGTCGCCCCGATTAGAGTTTCGCCGGACGACTTGTCATAGACAAAACCGCTGACTGTGGAAGTCTTCTTTGCCTGGGCGTTCACTGAGGAGACAAGAGCCGCGAAGAACAGCGAGGCTACGATGACATTTTTTATCATACCGATTTGACTCGTCGAATTTTGTTAGCGTACTGTAATGATTATCTGGATCTACAAAACTGTAATGAGAATCAGTAGGCGATCCACGTTTTGACTGGCAAATACTCTGTACCGTTATTGTACATATTTCCGTCCGTCATTCTATCTGTCTTAGAACGTATGGGCATTTGAAACTCTCGACATCGTATAATGAAGATAGTAATACTGAAATCGGAAAGAAATTCAGAATTGATACAGAAGGGGAGAAGATCAGTCAGGCGGGCCGAATAGTCAGCTAGGTTTCATCCAGGATGGAAGAGCGCTGTGGAACCACTTCAGTCGACATGATGGCTTCAGCGGAGGGCGTCCTCGACATGACTGTCGCTCTTCGGTCGAGAGACTACACCACTTCAACGATTGCCCCGGACACGATAGTGTATTGCCGCTTTGCACAGCGAAAATGCTGCGCTTCGATCCTTGCAAAGAGTGGCAGAATGAATCGTGATGCTTCATCGATCTCCATTCAAAATGGTCCTTGTCTCCTTCGAAACCCTCTCGAGATCGAACCTGTTGCCCGACGTGGAGACTGTGACGTAGTTTCCGAGGCGCACGCACTCAAGATAGCCTTTTCGTCCAACATATAGACTCGAACCCTGAGCAGAGTAGACAACATCCCAGTCCCCGGAATCTTTCACATTGCCGATGAGTGATGAATAGCTCCTCTTGCATCTGTCCCCGTTGCTGTAGGCAAAGACAAAACACTTGACGGAAGCTGATTCAAAGCAGATCCCTTCGTCGATCTCAAAATCAGGCCCAAATGAAATGGTACTCAGGTTGTAAACGCCGAGGTTTCCTTTTATGTACGCAATCTTTGATTCGTAATGTTCATTTGAAACTATCTTGTCGAACATTGAAACCAGGTGTGGTCTGCCCGAGCTGGGAATTCGGCGTGCCATTTCCGATGCCGCTTGAATCAATCCCGAAGCATTCGACGGGGCCAACGCGGTAAGGCTCACATAATAATTCCCTTTCCAGAAGAGGAGGAATCCATCACCGGCGCGGGCTTCACCGGGAAACTCGATTCGTTCTCCGGTGTTGCATGCGATCAGAGAAAAGATTCCGTAAGCCGAGGATGAATCCTCCATCTCATAGATCTCGACGTCGATGTAGTTGTCGCTCCGGTCAGAATATCGCTGTACCACGACCCTCCTGAAACCATATTCATTGAAAATATCCGCGCCGCCGTCAATCAAATTATATAGCTCAGCTCCAGCGCACGTTCTTGCGGAGTCAATTTTTGTCCGGTCGCCGATAGAGTCAGGCAGCAGGCGGGAGACATCCTGTGCATACAGGACAGGAGCGACAGCAATAAGGAGCAACGCGAGCTTGTTCATGTCAGAAGTCAGGATTCCATGATATTCACTTTTGCCAGATCAATCTTGCCGAGCCCGTGCTTGTGTGCCATGCTGATAGGCATTATGTCTTCAGGAGCGTATCCGAGAATCTTTGCGCCCATAGCATCGATCGCAACTATGTCGGTGCTGGCCAGAACCTTCTTTGCTTTCACGACATTGCCGGGACCGAACGGTCCGTTAGATGTGATGAATTCCGTCGCGTCCGCAATGCACAGGTCCGGCTTCCTGATGAGGTTCACATCAGCGATGCACTGTGAGAGGAACGGGACGTCCGAGTATCCGCCGCCTTTGTTTGATCCATTATGAAAATAATTGTTGGTGCTCTGGGAAGTCAGTCCCATGAGATTCTTCAGGCAGCCGGTAATCCGAATCCCCTCGTGCTGTTTGAAGATCGGGATATTTATGTATGAGTCGCATTCGAGGAAATCCGATTGGACCTCAGCTTCTTTGAGCGACACGGCATCGGGGATCTGGATCTTCTTGAAGTTATTTCCTGCGAGTCTGATTTCATCGATGACCTTGGAATGGTTCCTGGAGAAACTGCTCAAGCGCCAATATGCGCCCGCAACATTTTCCAGACTGATGATTGTCCTGGCGCCCGCTGCAAGACACATGTTTATCGTGGCAATCGCGATTTCAGGTTTTACGAATGTACCGGGTTTGTTGTACCGCGAGTTGACCAGCAATCCTACAGTCGAGTTCTTACCGACGAACTTCTTCATCCCGCCGAGCGCATCGACCGCTTTGATGGTGCTTGCATAGTAGTCGTTTCCCTGAATAACGGAGAGATCGACTTTTCCAGCGGCCATGAACTCGGAAGCCCTGGCCAACAGGCTCCTGCCGTCAACGAAGACTCCTGCACCGAGCAAGACACCTGTCTTCAAAAATGTCCGCCGACTCTGCCTGATCGTCATACCAACCTCCTCCTGTTTGACTTTCACTAATGGGTTCTGGAATCGAGCTGAGCGGTTAAGCTCACCATCTATAGGGAATTCTTGTGCGCGAAAGGAAGACGACGCCGGAAAAGCGAATTGAACATTGCACGATGTGTATCGGTACATGCCTCCTGCCCTGAATAATAGCTTGTGCAAGGGACAAAAGGAACAACCGGAAGGAGACATGTTTTTCGCAACCACGGCGGGTCTTCGGAAAAGCCGGATTCATGAGCGTGTTCTCAGGAACGGGAGCGAAGGATCCCGGGCCGGGCGGCTCAGAAATATGTCTCGATCTTCAGGTAATATGCCTGCGGGTAGTACCAGTATTCGGTGAGCGTCTTCCCGTACGCGTAGAGCGAACCGAGAGCCAGGGAAGTGTTGTCGCTTGCAGAGTAGCTGATCGTCCCGGCGACATAGCCGCTTCCGTCGTTGAAGTTAGAGTTGGACGAAAGCATCACGGTGACGAGCGGAGTTAACTGGTATGAACCGGTCACGGCAAGGTAGTCTTTGGCAAGGTTGAGGATCTTGCCTTCGTAGAGTCCGATCAAATCGTATTCGAGCCGGTTGAGCGTTCCCTGTCCGTTGTGGTAGTACTCGAACATGCCATAGAGCTTGTCGGTAAATTGATAATCCATTCCGAGGATCCACCTCACATAATAGCCGTGTGCCTTCGACGGATCTTCGGAGACGAGCGCTTCGCCTCTTATGCCTGCGGTCCATACGTTCCCGGCAAAGTCGCCGCCGGTGATGAATCGCCTGTCCGCCGATCCTGTGAGCACCGCAAGGTCGTAACCGAGTATGTTTGTCCTGAACCTTGCAGCGTAGTTCGAAGAATTGAAATGGTATTCAGCGTCATAGACAAATTGCAGGTCGGTGAGCTGGCCAAGATAGAATTTCATCGATGCGGCATCCGCGCCGTCTTTCTCAATCTTGCCGAAGTTTGCAGGGTTGATGGGATTGAAGATATCGGTCGGGTTCCACACTCGCCCGGTACCCCAGCTGATTCTCTGCCTTCCGACGACGAGCTTTCCGAAGGAGAATTCCTGATCGAAATATAGTCGGTCGATGTAGTCGGTTAGCGTAACATGTTTTTCCGTCACGGGTTGCCAGTGAAGGCTTATGACCTGACGGAGCGGAGTCGTTGAAGTGAGTCCGAACGAGATGTTCTGTGAGTAGTAAAGGCCGTCTATTTCATATTCGAGACCGATCTTTGTATTGTCGCCGATGTGGAGCGTCGGGCGGAGTCTTAGCCTAACGAGGTTCGCGAATTCCGAACGTGATGTGTTTGTGAGTTGTGCCAGTGTAGGCTGAATATTCTCGTAAACCGGCAGCTCCATGACGTAACCGGAGAAATTGAGGTCTGTACCAGGAAGGAGGGGTGTTTGAGCCTGCGCAGCTGAGATAGAGATTACCAGGAGGAGCAGTACACCTGCTAGTCGGACGTTCATTATCATCCCATTTTCTACGCTGCCCCTACGGGACTCGATATGCCTGCTCATCTGTTCTTTCACTATTCCTGAATATCATTATTCCACTTTCCCATCTCATCGTTGTGCTATTTGTTGATCCTATCAGTGACTAATCTGCCCGTCTTTCAGAATGAGCAGCCTGTGCGCGCGCTCTATGACCTGTGGGTCGTGAGACGAAAACACGAAGGTTATCCCATCTTCGTGGTTAAGCTTCTCCATCAGCTCGAGGAGTCTCACGGCCGTTTCGGAGTCGAGGTTGGCTGTCGGTTCATCTGCAAGGACAAGTCTCGGTTCGTTTGAGATGGCCCTGGCGATTGCCACTCTCTGCTGTTGTCCGCCGCTCATCTCGTTTGGACGCTTATTGGCTAGTTCCCGTATGCCGAGTTGCTCCAGCAGCGCAAGAGCCCGCCGCTTTCGCTCGCCAGCTTCGATTCCGCGAAGCATCATGGTGAACTCGACGTTTTCAAGAGCACTGAGGACTGGGTTGAGATTGTACGCCTGGAAAACGAAGCCTATCTTTCTCAAGCGGATGTCGGCGAGCTGACGGCGTGTCTTGGAAGCGACGTCTTCGCCGTCCAGAAAAACTCTTCCTTCCGTCGGCTTGTCGAGCGTACCGATGATATTTAGGAGCGTCGTTTTCCCCGAGCCCGATGGGCCGGCGATGACGGAGAAGTCTCCCGGCGAGACAGTGAGGTTTATCCCGCGGAGGGCATCCACCGGAACGCCGTTGTCATGATAAATCTTCCGGACGTTATCGACGCGGATTATTTCTGGGCTGACACTTTTTGTCTCCATTATTCCATTACTCCGTTGTTCAAGCATTCCTTGTGCTAATATGTCGCCTCTGCGGGGCTGAGCAGCGGCTTTTCGAGATCGCCACAGGTATTCCGTGCCTGCGGCAGATCAAACAGTGACTCAAGCCTCTGTCTGGCATGCATCATTCCTCAGTTTGCCCTGATCGCTTCAACCGGCTGCAATTTCACGGCTCTCAACGCGGGATAGACTGCACCCATTACCGCGGCGAGAGGAATTATCACGGCGGCGTTAATGATCGATGAAACTTTCAGGACGGGGTAGATCGTTGTTCCGACACCGATTGAGTTGAGACTTTTCGAAAACATCGCGAGGTTCCACCCGGAATGTGAAAGGGGAAAGTACATCGCGAACGAAATTACCAGACCCACGAGAGTCCCGATGAGTCCGAGATAGAAAGCTTCCATCAGTATCATGGTGAAGATCCTCCTGTTGGCCATCCCGATCGCCATATCGACTCCGAACTCGTGAGTTCTTTCCATGACCGCCATGAGCATCGTGTTTACTATTCCAAATATAAGCGCGATGGCGATGATTGCGTAAAAGATATAGATCGTCTGGTCGTAGAGCTGAATCTGCATTACCAGGATCGGGAGCATCTGCTTGTAAGTGAGTACCTCGAAGCCAGGTGAAAGGACCGACGCGAGTCTCTCCGCGACAGCTTCGGTTTGCCCGGCTTGAACCGGGTTAACCACGAATTCCGATATTCTTCCCGGCGCGCCGAGCAGCTGTCGCGCGGTCTGCAAAGGAATATAGGTGTGAGTCTGGTCGAAGCCGGAATCGAACGTCTCGAAAATCCCCACGATCCGGCATGCCTCCGAGCCTACGCTTCCGCCGAGACGTGATGCCATGATGACAACTTTGTCTCCCAAACCGACCCGTAGCTTCTCGGCTGTCGCGCTGCTGATGATGATCTCGCCGGGCCTGCCAGAAAGGTAAGTTCCCTTAACGACATACTCGTGAATCGTTGTCACGTGCTCTTCCTCTCCGGGAACGATGCCGACAATTGAGACGCCTGAGGAATTATATGCGCTGCTGATGAGACCGAACGTCTGTAGTCTTTCGGATATATCGCAGAACCCGCCGGCCTCCGCAAGGGCTTTCCGTACGGGGGCAGTATCGGCGATGGAGTTCTTGAGGGCTGGATCCGACTGGTAGCCTTTCTTGTGGATCTGGACATAGCCTGCATCGGCGCCGATCTGGTTAGTCAGCATCTGATGCATCATGCCGATCGAGACAGCGTCGGTAAGGATTATTGCTATCACACCTATCATTATCGAGATGATCAATATGAGTGATCTTCTCCTGTTCCTGAGTATGTTGCGCCAGGCAATCCTGCTTATCACCGGGAGCTTCCTGAATCGTGTATGCCTGTGAATCCTGAACTCAAAATCCTAAGTCCTAGACAAGCACTAAATTCAAAATTCAAATTGTCTAAACCGCGGAACAGGCGAAACCCTCCAGGATTTGGGATTTGACATTTTAAGTTTGTTTCGAGTTTTGAGTTTAGGATTTCGAAATTCATGTCAGGTGTACCTGATGCCCTTTAGTGGTTCCAG